>CALDHF010000066.1 GCA_937941595.1 uncultured Acaryochloris sp.
CATTGGGGAAAAACGCGTCAGTGTCAGCGGCTTGACGTGGGCAGCCTATCAGCAAATTCTTCATGCCTTACCCGAAGGGCGATCAGCTCACTTAACTTATGACCACGGTACTCTTGAAATCACCATGCCCCTGGAAGAACATGAATACGCTAGTGAGTTAATCGGGTTATTTATCCGAATTCTGGTGGGGGTGATGGGGCTGAAACTGAAATCTTTGCGGTCAACGACCTTGGAACGCCCTGATTTGGACCGCAGTGCTGAACCAGACAATGCCTATTACATTCAACACCAAGCCCAAGTAGCTGGCCGAAAAGTCGATTTATCCCAAGATCCACCTCCCGATCTAGTGGTAGAAGTGGATATCACCCACACGGATATTGCCAAAGATCAGTTGTATGCATCGATGGGAGTGCCTGAGTTTTGGCGCTATAACGGCCAAGTATGGCGGATTTTTCAATTGCAGGGTGAAGCGTATCAGGAGTGCGATCGCAGTCCCACTTTCGATTGGGTCAATAAAGCAGACCTATACCAATTTCTCGAACAAGCCCAGCAGGACGAAATTGCAGCCGAGCAAAATTTTCGGGCCTTCGCTCACGAACAACTCCAAAAGCGATCAGCACAATAGTCTTTCGACCATGGGAGCAATGACCAAGGTCTAGAGCATGGCAATATGAACGATCCCATCTCCCTGATTTACGAGGGGATTTTTGGTAAAGCCAATAATAATGCCGTCACAGGACGCCTGCACTTTGCGGTGAGATTCACCAAAGGCATCTGCAATATAGCCCAGTTGTTGCCGTTTAGTGACAGTCTGTCCCAGTTCGATCTGTAAATGGAAGATACCGCTGCGAGAGGCGCGGACCCATTTCGTTTCTCTAGACTCCAGTGATGTTTTGCCAGAGACTTGTTGAGAGGGTTCTGTCAGCATTTCTAGGGAGGCCATGACCTGAAGGACACCGCTGACGCCAATTGCGATGGCATCGGCATCAAATCGCAGGGCCTCTCCTGATTCGTAGAGCAAAACTGAAATATCTTCTTTGGCCGCAGCTTGTCGCAAAGAACCGTCACGAGTGTTGGCGTGGATCATGGCAGGAGCACCAAAAGCCTGAGCACAGCGATAGGTCTCAGGATTATCTAGATTGGCTCGGATTTGGGGCAAATTTACCCGGTGATTAGAGGCTGTATGCAGGTCAATACCATGACTACAGTGACTCACCACTTCTTTCATAAATAAGTGGGCCAACCGGCCTGCCAGGGAACCTCGGGCCGAACCCGGAAAGGATCGATTCAAATCCCGGCGATCAGGGAGGTAGCGAGATTGCTCGATAAAGCCAAACATGTTGACGATGGGAACAGCGATCAACGCACCTTGCAAGGTCTTGGGGTTCACCTGTTCTAAGACTTGACGAATGATTTCCACGCCGTTCAGTTCATCCCCGTGAATGGCCGCACTGAGCCACAAACATGGCCCCTGACGATGACCATTAATCACGTGGATGGGTAACGACAGCATGGTCTGGGTGGGTAGGCGAGCCACGGGCAGCTCTAGGCGCTGTTCGGTGCCGGGAGCGACGGTGGTGCCCCCAATGGTAATCGGGGTCATATCGGTTGGTGGTCCTAGTATTTGATGCGATCGCGGTTTTTGCCTGGACCAGCATTCTTTTCTAAAAATTCAATGATCTTACCGGCAACATCCACTCCCGAAGCGGTTTCGATGCCTTCTAAACCAGGAGAAGAGTTGACCTCCATCACTACAGGGCCATGGTTGGAGCGCAATAAATCCACCCCTGCCACTCGCAGTCCCATGGCTTTAGCCGCTCGCACTGCGGTGCTGCGTTCCTCAGGGGTGAGTTTAATGGTGTCAGCACTCCCTCCGCGGTGAATATTTGAGCGGAACTCACCCGGGGCACCTTGCCGTTTCATGGCCGCCACAATCCGATCACCAACTACAAAACAGCGGATATCCATGCCGCCTGCTTCTTTGATAAACTCCTGCACCAAAATATTGGCATCCAGTCCCCGAAACGCTTCAATCACAGACTTAGCGGCTTGGTGGGTTTCAGTGAGAACTACCCCAATGCCCTGGGTGCCTTCTAACAGTTTAATGACCAGTGGCGCACCCCCCACACTCTCGATTAGCCCGTCGATGTCTTTGGCAGAATGGGCAAACCCGGTCACAGGTAGACCAATCCCTTTTTGTGACAATATTTGTAAGCAGCGCAGTTTATCCCGCGATCGCGAAATGGCCTGGGATTCGTTCGCGGAAAAAACGTCCATTACCTCAAACTGTCGGACCACAGCCGTACCGTAAAAGGTTTTGGACGCACCGATGCGAGGAATGATGGCTTCATAGCCTTCCAATGATTCCCCTTGGTAGAGCACCTTGGGGTGGTGAGCCGTGATATTCATGTAGCAGCGCAGATAGTTAATGACATGCATCTCATGCCCTTTGGCTTCCCCGGCTTCGAATAATCGCTGTGTCGAATAGAGAGATTTTTGCTGAGAGAGAATCGCAATTTTCATAGCTTTGCAAAAAATTAAGGGGCTGGAGCTGCGTTTTGGAGGTAAGACTGACCCGCATCAATCATGAATCGTTCGCGTACGGCTTGCCGACCCAACAGCATCCGAAATCCCATGGCACTTCGATTGGTGAGGGTGAGTTCGATGGGCCATTGATATTGACCAAGGGCGATCGCCGTTTGGATCACCGGACGCAGTTCAGTATGCCCGCCAGAATCTCGGACTTGCCGTTCTTCTAGCAGTTCTGCCTCGGCGGTAAAGGTGGTGAGGGTATCTTTTTGAATCGGATGTACCTTGAACCGCACCATGGATTTGCCATCGACTTGAAATCGCTCGATCTCAAAGGCATGGAGGGCAGAAGAGCGCGCCCCCGTATCAATTTTGGCTTTGACATGGGTAATATTCAAGTCGGGGAAAGTCACCCATTCCCGCCAGCCAATGGTTGGCAATTCAGTCACAACAGCAGCAGTTATATTGATCGGTTACATGCTCATACTAGGATGCATACTGCGCATCATGCCATGGAAACTGGTGTCTTACCTTTGATGTACCTGAAGAAGATATATACCAATGTCTAGATCAGGCCCAGCAGAATGCAATCGGGGCCGAACAGAACTGTTGAGAATTCGTAACCACATAACTCACACAACAATTTGCATAGCAGATTGCTCACATTGCCAACAGAGCACTACGATTTCCCACTATGACCACTCAGGCTCCATGAGTCAACATCCCTTATCCCTTACAGTAGAAACAGAACATTTCAGGTCAGAGTAGTGGTTGTTAAGCCCGATTGGTTACGAGTGAAAGCCCCGCAATGGGAGCGCGTGGGCAGCGTCAAAGATATTTTGCGAGATCTGGACCTGAATACCGTTTGTGAAGAAGCCTCCTGTCCCAACATTGGCGAGTGCTTTCACCACGGTACAGCCACCTTTTTGATTATGGGTCCAGCCTGTACCCGAGCTTGCCCCTACTGCGATATCGACTTCGAGAAAAAGCCCGTTGCTCTAGACCCCACGGAGCCAGAGCGGTTGGCAGAAGCCGTACGGCGCATGAACCTCAACCATGTTGTGATTACTTCCGTGAATCGGGATGATTTGCCTGATGGCGGAGCCTCTCAGTTTGTGCGTTGTATTCAGCAGATTCGGATCCTGTCACCCCAGACCACAATTGAAGTACTTATTCCCGATCTGTGTGGGAATTGGGCTGCGCTAGAAACGATTCTGAACGCAGACCCCGAAGTCATTAACCACAATACGGAAACAGTACCGCGCTTGTACAAGCGGGTCCGTCCTCAGGGAGAGTACCAACGGACTTTGGAATTGCTGATGCGATCGCGCCAGCTCGCCCCCTGGGTTTACACCAAATCCGGGATCATGGTGGGTTTAGGAGAAACTGATGCCGAAATTCAGGCTACCATGGCTGATTTGCGCCATGTAGATTGTGATATTCTCACTATTGGTCAATATTTGCAGCCTACGGCTAAACACTTAGGCGTCCAGGATTTTGTTCATCCCGATCAGTTTGCCAAATGGCAGGCTCTGGGTGAAGAGATGGGTTTTTTGCAAATCGTTGCCTCTCCACTGACCCGCAGTTCCTACCATGCCGAGCAAGTTCAAGCCTTGATGAAGCAATATCCTCGCTCTAAATCCTAGACCAAGGCCCCATGGTGCCACTTGAGAAAGTGGCACTCCTAGGGAAAGTCTAGGTCCAAGCAGTTTTCTATGCTGACGATCAGCGCTCTAAAATTTTTGTCTCCGCTAGCGAATCTCGAAGTCCGTGTAATTTGAAGAGGTGTGTCTTTTTGGACATACCTCTTTGATTTTTCTAACTAGATATTTAGGAAAAGGCAAGAGAGTGGTATGAATGGGGCGTAATAAGAAAATCCTGTTACTGCCTGATGGAGGACCGAGGCCATGCTCTCCTTTGCCTTAGTATTGATTGTTGGTTTGGGCAGCATTGGGCTGTATCTAACGGCCTATATCTATCCAGAAATTAATCGCAAAACCGATGTTTGGTGGAGTGGAATTGGCCTGTTCTACGCCCTGATCTTATTGGTATATCGTAAACCCGTCGGTTTGCTCCTAGGGCATACAGCCAGCGTTATTTTGCTAGTTTGGTTGAGCTATCAAGCCTTACAGCGACGATGGGCCATGGTCGAAGCAAATCCACCTCAGCCAGAAGCCGGAACCCTTAGTGCCCAAGCCCGAGACGTTCTAGATCAAGTCGTTGGCAAAATTACTGGGGTAGATTGGCAAGGCCTGTGGAAAAAGATGGGCACCCAGGCTGATGACGGCACTTCAGAAAAATCGATTTTGCCCCCAACTCTGAAGCAGCGCTTAGATTTTTCTGGCTTTGGGGAAAAGCTGAAAGGAATGACCGGTGGCAAAGATACCACAGAAGATACGGCCAGTCCCCCCGCAGAGCCAAGATCATCAGACAAGGCAGAGACCAGTGTGCCCCTAGCAGAACCTCCATCTTCTGGCGTCAAGCCTGGGGCCAAAGTTCAGCCCCCATCTTCTGAGGTGCCTAAGGTTCCAGCTCCTCTGCCTGTCGAGCCTGTGCCTCCTATTGAAGAGGTTGCCCCTGTTATTGAGCAGCCCAGCTCAAGTGCAGAGACTCCCATTCCTAATCCAATAGATAAGGATCAAAAAGTAGACGAGCAGCCTGTTGTTGAAGTCACTGCTGAGCCAGTGGATCAGCCAGAGGCCAAAAAAGCCGAACTAAAAGCTGAGTTAGATCAGGTCATATCTGACCTCTCCACAGATGGAAAAGATGTTGGACAGAATGCGGCTCCTAATTTGCCTCAACCCCCTGATCCCCTTGGCTAATTGGATATTCCGAAGAATTGGAGTGCAGCCTGATGGCCTGATGAACCTGCAGTGTCTGGAATGTCTCCTTCTCAGATGTTGGGTCACCGCTCTGATACCAGTGCAGAGGCTATTGACGGGGGCATGGTCTCACAAAACCATCAAACTTGTTTTATCGGCTCAAACGAGCAGGTCCCACCCACTCATCCCAAGACTTAGAATAGCCGTCATAGGTAATGAAGTAGCTATTACCGCTGGCTTCTAAAATTCTGCCGGGATACCATTTGCCTTTCCACAAAATCTTTACAGATTGGCCAATCTGGTAAGCATTCTGTGCTGCCGCCGGAGCATAAGGACGAAAACGAGCAGGTCCCACCCATTCATCCCAAGACTTGGAATAGCCATCATAGGTGATGTAGCATCGGTTGCCCTTGGCGTTTAGAACCTGGGCTGGATACCATTTACCCTTCCATAGCACGTCACCTCTTTGCCCTGGAGAACAAATCGACCGAGCATTGGCGCTAGGAGCTAATCCACTAAACAATGTTGTCGTTAGCAGTAGCAAAAAGGTGATTTGTTTTTTCATGGGTATTGCAATAGAGTCTGTGCTAATCCTAGGATTCCCCTGTAAGAGACAAGGTTAGACTTGCTTAAAGACCGACAGTGAAAAATTTTCAAGTTTTCTCTCACTATCTATGTACTATCGACTGTTGCAATTGCTCATTGGGATTGGGCTATTTTTGAGTCTATGGATTGTGATTCCGGCTCCGATCATCTCCTTGCTGCCTTTGGGAGTGGGGGCACCCGAGATTAGTCCAGGGTTGATGGTGCTGAATGCGATCGCATTTCTGTGCACTCTTCTATACACCAGCGATAAAACCGCTTTCCGAGTCATGGTGTTTGGCAGCATTTTGGGATTGGTCTTAAGTAGTTTGCCCCTATTACAGCTACCCAGGGCTATCAGGCAGGCCAATGCCGCCATGGACTCTGCCCTAGGCAAAGAGTATCTGGCAAAGCTATCTCCAGAACAGCAGGCCCAATTGAGACCTCATCCTTTTAGTTTTGTCACCTTCATTCGGCAAATTCCCCTCAGCAAAGTTCGCCAAGATCTTGATATTCCCTTTGCCCAGCCCGATGGACAGACCCTGACCTTAAATCTCTACCGCCCTCCTCGGCCCGGCAGTTATCCTGCTGTGGTGGTCATTTACGGTGGTGCCTGGCAGCGAGGTAACCCGGCCAGCAATTCCCAGTTCAGCGAATATTTAGCAGCTCGGGGATATGTGGTTTGGGCGATTTCTTACCGACATGCACCCCGCTATCGATTTCCAGCACAAATTGACGATGTCCGAGCAGCCCTCACCTTTATCCAAGCCCATGCCTCCGACTATGAAACAGACCCCGGTCGTGTGGCCCTATTGGGGCGGTCTGCGGGGGGACATCTGGCAATGTTAGCTGGCTATACCCCGAGTGATCTGCCGATTCGGGCCGTCGTCAATTACTACAGTCCTGTAGATTTAGCCAAAGGCTATTATGATCCCCCTGTCCCAGATCCAATTGATGTCAAAGCGGTATTAAAGGCTTTGATTGGGGGGGATCCTCAACAATTTCCCGCTGCATACAAACAGGCTTCACCCACTCAATACGTCAAACCGAATCTTCCCCCTTCCTTACTGGTGTATGGAGGACAAGATCATATTGTCGAGGCTAGGTTTGGTCGTGCTATGAGCCTAAAACTGCAATCCGAGGATAATATCGCCGTCATGATTGAAATTCCTTGGGCAGAACATGCGTTTGATGCTATTTTCAGCGGCCTTAGTAACCAGGTTGCTTTGTACTATACAGAGCGATTCCTGGCCTGGGCTTTATTCTGAGGTGTCAGATGAATTCTAAATATCATTAAACCGTCCACTCTTGGGTATACCCTGCGAGGCTTCAGAGGGGTAACCGTTTTTAAACGGCAGAATAAAAATTTTCTTGCCTTCTGCCCCCGTCGTGACTACCAGACTTTTCTAGCCGTTCACTATTCTACTCTTACCTCTGATCGACTTGACTTGCTTAATCTTGGAGAGAAACCGATATTTTGCGTCTTTATTCTCAAGAATTAATAGGGGACATCCTTCTGGTGAACATAGCTTAGGATCGGTGGAAAGTATGGTCGCTACGTGGTGACTATCTTGGTTGAGATCCCTATAGCTCGTGCGTTTCCATGCACGTGGGTTACCACCGATTGTTTGCGTATGTCGGTTAAGCGCTTGCCGTGATGCTGGTGGACCAGGGTTCTTAGGGTCTATCTCTATTTCACAGCCTATGGAACTCACCATAATCAGTATCGTTAAGGTGAAGAGCAGAACCGTTGTGACAGTTCTGCTCTTCACTATTAATACTGGTCGGAATCAGTGTTCCCAATCAGTGATGCAACACAACTGATTTCAAAAAAAGCATAGATTTTTCCTAAGTACAGGCCAAAAAGACAGAATTTCATAAGTACAGGCCAAAAAGACAGAATTTCATAAAATTCATCTGTCCTCATGACTTTGTCTATGTTTTTTTGAGGCAAAAATAACTCAATCCTACATTCAATAAGTAATAGAACAAGGCATTTAATTTGAGCTACAACCCATGCTGAGAAAGGTTTTTCAAAACATCAGATAATTGCCGAAGCTGCTGCGCAACTTTCAAGAAAGATACTTATTGAGAATCGGATCTTTTCTGATGGCTATAACCTCTATCATTTCACTAATATTATTGTGAGCGAGACCTAATTTGCTGAATGTGAGTCTAACCTTAATAGATAATATTCTTAATAAAAAAATATTCTGAATAAATTTATGGATTATCCTCAATAAAGTGAATTTATGAAGGATTAAGACTAATTATTGAACGCCTGTTCGATATTCTTCAGACCCAGTAATAATAGGCAAGAGCAGTAGGATTTGCAATATCTTTGGAAGCTTTTAATCTTCAAAAGACGAATTTTTTAGAATTTATTTCTATAATTGCCTATTTACAGTGATGAAAGAAGATTATAGAAATTCATAGATAATTTGAGAAAATATTAGATATAGAGAGAATATTGAATTAAAACTAATGCTTTATGTTTAGTCTTGATTTTTAATTCTTGGCAAAATTGTCATATATCTCTAGGATTCTAAATGAATACGCACACTCAAAGAGCGTGATGTAGAATCAATACTCTTTATTGCAATAAATTATTAATAAGAGGAAATTGCATTTCTGGTGTGTAGCCTGCCTAGGCATTTGGGATGAATATCAAGTTTCTGTGAATCAGAAGTCGCAGATCTTAACCAGTAGTCTAGTGCTGGCTAGCAGTTATGTTTTGCAAGTTGAAATCATGACCTAAATAAGGAAGACAATAACGATGGCAAATATCCCAGGTACAGCAGGAAATGACGTTCTGGTTGGCACCCTAGATCCGGATGAAATCTTTGGATTGGATGGCGATGATGGGCTTTTTGGCCTTGCAGGAGATGACACAATTTCCGGTGGTGATGGTGTTGACATCATCATTGGTGGTGGGGGTAGCGATGAACTCAATGGCGATGAAGGAGCCGATGTTATTTTTGGTGACTCCAGAGTTTTTGGAGAAGAAGGAGACAATGATACGATTTCTGGTGGGTCAGGGGCTGACGTCGTTTTTGGAGAAGGCGGCAATGACAGCATTCTGGGTGGAGATGGCGCTGATCAACTCAATGGCGATGCAGGCAACGATGTTCTAGATGGGGGCGAAGGGGCGGATAACCTGTTCGGAGGTACTGGTGATGATATTATCCGTGGCGGATTAGGAGCCGACCGCCTGTTTGGCGATGCAGGAAATGACGAGCTTAGGGGCGGAGAGGATGACGATATTCTCAACGGAGGAGATGGTAACGATCTCCTGGTGGGCGAAGGTGGCAACGATCGCTTCTTTGCTGGCAGCGGTAATGATCAGGTCTTTGGCAACGATGGTAATGACAACATTGATGCCGAAGCCGGTAATGATAATGTCGAGGGTGGTAATGGCAATGACGTCCTGTTTGGCAGTACAGGCAGTGACAGTCTCAAAGGTGGGAATGGTAATGATGCCCTAGTCGGTGGCGTCGATAATGATGTTCTCAGCGGGGGGAGTGGTGACGATTTTCTTGTGGGTGTCGATCCATTTGTCTCAGCTTTTGGGTTTGGTGGTACTTCTGATAATCCCTTAGCTCTTTTCGAAGTTGATAGGCTGAGAGGAGGTTCTGGAGATGACGTTTTCTCCCTAGGAGACAATGGCACTGCTTTTGGGGTGGATCGAGGAGATCCTGCGCTGTATTATTTCGGCGGTGGGGATTCAGATTATGCCCTCATCGAAGACTTTGATTTGGGTGATGACACGATTCAAATCGCTTCTGATGTTGATCTGGCCGACTTAGAATTTGACATTACGAGAGGAGGTGGACTACCCCGAGGCATCTCAGTCTCTGTTGATAATGACTTAATTGCGATTATTCAGGGAATTAATTTCCGCGGTCAGAGGCGTTCTTCGCCAAATGACCTAGCAACGTTCTTGACTGACAATGAAGTGTTTGATAATGCTTGAGTCATAAGGTAACAGGCTGAGATAATCTCAGCCCTCCTTAGTAGTCTTGTAGAAATTTGTGCTTTAGATAGAATGTATTGATTGATACAAAATATTTCAGGCCTTTATTCTCATGCCATTACAAGGAGTGAGATTATCTCACTTCATCGCCTATCACCATGTCCAATCAGGGTTGATACGAAGCTTTTTAAAATTTGGGATTGATCTCAAAGTCGATTGTATACATGATCACCAGGGCAAGGCTTTACCATCACGGAAAAACCCACCTGTCGGGCCATCATCCGGTAATAGGGCTGCCCATACTATGGCTGCTGCTCCTTCGGGGATGGGCCGCGCTCCCATTTCGGCAGTGCCAGGATAGGTGGCCGTAAAGTTGGGGCAGACGGCATTCACCAAAATACTGGTCTCTTGCAGTGATCGACTCAGCTTAACCGTCAACGCATTCAGAGCAGCCTTGGATATGCCATAAGCGGGTAATCCTCCGCTCTGCTCTTGTAAGCCTCTAGGTCCCTCAAAGGACCCAGCTCCACTAGAAACATTGACAATACGGCCATGCTGGCTTTTTCGCAGGAGAGGCAAGCAAGCTTGGGTCATCCGCCATGCCCCAAATAGGTTGGTATTCAGCGTATGCTGGACTTCCTTTAGGTCGGCCTCTAAAGTTTGCTGCTGAAAATCAAAGTTAATGCCGGCATTATTAATCAGAATATCTAAATGATCGAGATCTGCTGTAAGGTCTTGCACTAGTTGATGAACACTAGCGTCATCCCCAACATCTAAGGGTTTGAAGATTACCTGCAGTCCTTCATTGAGCAGTTGCTGGGTCGCCTGTTCTCCCTTCTGGTGATCACGGGCGGTCAGAATGACGGTTATCCCTTGCTGGGCTAATTGCCGACAAACTTCTAGTCCCAGCCCTCGATTGGCACCCGTTACCAGAGCTATTCGTTGGGTATTCTCTGCGGACATAGCGTTCTCCTATGGGGGGATGGGGTTACTTAATAGGTCTGACGATAGAACTCTAAACTTGGGGAGTTGGGGAGTTGGGGAAGTCTCAAGACTTGATTAGGTGAAGGGTAATCCTACCCTAAACATCAGTCTCTAAACATCAGTTTGTGGACATACAGACTGATAATGCTCGACGTCTGGGAACGGATCGTAGTAATGGTGCAGCAGCTGTTTCCACTGTTGATAGGGAGTTGAATTCCGAAAGCCATCGACATGATCTTCTAGGGTTTGCCAACGCACCAAGAGTAAATGGCGAGAGGGTTTTTCGAGGCAGCGTTGGAGGTCGTGGGAAATATACCCCGGCATCTCTGCGATAATTCCCTGGGCTTTTTCGAAGTCTGCATGAAATTCAGATTCCTGTCCTGGAATTACATCAAGAATGGCAACTTCAAGAATCATAGAAATAGCCGACTCCGCAACATCAAGGTGCGGGCCAGAAAAAATCGGCGGCAGGGGGATCAGTAATCTCTCTGCTTTCATCTGCCGGGTTGAGATAGACGGAATACTGTTGGAAGGTTTTGAGGTTTTGCTGGGCTTTGAGGCGACGAGCAACGCGATCGGGAATGCCATAGCCTTGTTCAATATGGCCTTTCCCTGCTAGCACCACTACGAGTTGATCAGGCTGTTCCTTAACCTGCTGGGCAATTTTCTCTGCCATGGTTTCGTCCCAGAGAACTTGAGCTGTAAAAAACCGTTCGAAGCTCCCTTCTGAGGCATGTCCGGGATGAAACTGCTCAAATATTTGCTTTAATTTTTGGCGATACGCTGGGTTACTGGTATCGATATCTGCTACAGGTGGGATGAAGGTTTTATCCTCGTCCGTCAGGCTTTCAAGGCCTTTGCGGCTCACTTGTTTAGTGACTTCGGTCGGGGTATTGAGGGCAATCACAGGGAGCTGATGCTGCTTGGCAAAGCGGAGGACGGGGGCATAAAATTCCCAGTCAAATCCCCAACGCTGCTTGTATTCGGTTTCTTTTTGCAGTTGGGCTTCGGTGATTTCGCCTGCCAAGTAGCGATTAATGGGATCTTGAAAGGGTCGCTGGAACATCTCCATTGCGATCGCAATCTCGGATTGCCGCTGATATAGCTCCTGAATAATCTGTAACTGAGCTTTGTGATCGGCTTGGCTATCGTGGGTTTCACCCAAGTACAAAACTTGAGCATCGGCCCATTGATCCAAGAGTGCCTTCTGCTCAACATTGACTGCTGTCGCCGCACTAATGAGCTGCCAACTCACCGTTGGTAAGGTACAGAGCAACAGAATGCCCAAGCCAAGAGACCAGAGATGGGACGAACGGAGTTGAGGCATGGAAGATCTCATCATTTACAGAACAGCCCTTTGTTCAAGATGACATAAACGGGACAGACTTTGCCCACAGGAACGGCAATTTAAACAGGCAACCCCCCCTATCGCAAGATAAGGGGGGAAACTATAGAAAAACTAGTTTTCTAGACTTACCACTTATCAGCTTGATCTAAAACGTAAGCAGCAACGTTCTCAATATCAGCACTGGATAGGCTAGCGCCAAAAGCGGGCATGCCCCCTTTACCGTTCGTGACCTGGTTGATGATGGCATCAGCAGAGTCCATGCCATTGGCGGCCAAAGCATCTGACTTTAAAGTTTTGTCAGCTTGGACAACATTATTGCCGCCTGCATGACAAGCTGCACAGTTGGCGTTGAAGACGCCAGCACCAGCACCAGCATCTGCGGCTAAGGCAGGGCTGCTAATGGCAAAGGTCAGTACAGCAAGTGCAGTTAAAACAACAGATAGAAGTTTTTTCAATGTGTTTTCCTCTCAATTCATATCGACAGCAGGACTGTCAAACTTATTAACTGAAGGCACCAAAGATGAATGTATAAGGTGCTTAGTTATAGCAAGTACGATTAGCTCGCGCTACCATTTTAAGATCGTCTCTGCAACTTTAGAACCCCCTTAAGGTAGAGTTCATAGTCTAAAAAGCTCATCCCGTCGGCATTTAAGCTATGAGATTGAACAGTTCCAAGGATAAAAGCCTCAAGTAAAATCTATGCCATCGGCTACATCTTCACTGCCCCAGCCTCGTGCCACTTCGGCAGCTCTGAGAATAAATGCTTCTAGTTTGGCTAGCTCTTGATCAGGTAACCAAGTATCAGGGACTTGGCGGCACCAAAAGCTGACATCGCTGCCATCGTAGATGGTTGGCTCCCGTTGGAACTCAATCAGGCTGGCAACATTATCCCGAGAGGGTGTGGCCCCCCGCAAGTTTTTCAAGGACAAAGACTGTACAGGGTTGGGCAATGTTGCGCCTCCCACGTGGCAGTTTTTGCAATTGTTATCAAATGATTGCTTCCCTTCGGACAACTCTTCAGGAGAAAACAACTGAGTTTCTCCGTCAGCATTAATCGCAATGGGAACCGGTTCAGTTACCTTGAGATATCGAGTAATGTAGTCGTCAATATCTCCTGCTTGTGCTACTGGGCTGTTAAGAAGACTGCCCCAACAGACGAATAGAAAAGCAATAAAACAACGTGTGAGCCACGATTTCAGCATTTGATGCTCGCTTAGATGATGAACGTTGGTTAGGTAGGCCTAGCGATGTATGCCCGTCAAACAAAACAGGCAGATGCTTAACGCTTGGCTTTACCGCCTCCCCATTGATCGCCAATCACAGATGGCTGGATGAGGATATGGCCAGCGATGTCGACTAGATCATCGTCGGATAAATTTCTCATCAAGGGGAAGAGATCCGTACTTTGAGTACTGGGATGCACTTCAGCAATGGTATCAAATCCATCATAGGTGGTGGGATTATTCATGTAGTCCACCAAACCTTCAACCGTATTGCGACGGGGTGTGGCACCTGCCAAGCTGTCTTCAGACAAGTTAATGGAGGGGTTAGTTTTTGTGTCTCCACCAATATGGCAGTTGGCACAGGCAAAGTTAAATAATTTCTGGCCCTCTTTTGCTTGCTGAGTAGACAGGGTAATCGTACCCCCGTCGTTTAGAGGAACAGTTCGGGTTGCATCATCTAATTCAGCAGCAGTTGCAGTACTCGTTAATACTTGAAAAGCAAAAAATACTGTAGCCACCGCCAGCAACATGTATCTTTTCAGCATAGTTCTCCTTTCAATTTTGTTTAATTATCAGGCTCTCAACACAAATCCACTCTACAGAGCGAAGTACTCTAGCCAGCTACTTTTGGCAGTGACAGAGTACGCAGCAAAGAGAAGAGGATAAAGACATAGTTAAAGCATTTAAAGAGCTTTGGGCTTGAGTCAAATTAAAACCCGAGCATCAGATTGTTAGGTCTGAGCTTAGGTGTCTTCTTTTTTTTGAGCCAAAATTTCTAAAATAATTGCTTTGACATCCTCCAGGGCTAAACGGGTTTGGGGTGCTTTGTAGGCAACGCCCAGACGATCGCATAATCTACAAACCTCTTCAATAGACAGCTGATAATCTTCTGCTATGTCCGAGATCGACAGGTCTGCAAACCCCATAATCATTAACGTACTGATTTTATTAAGGTTGACCCATTTAATATCATGCCATTGAGGTGTCCCTTTCCCAAATCCAGATTCTGCAATACTCAAATCTGGGATCAAGAAAGGAACAACTGCTCTCTAACTGCTGGTAACTTGTTCAACGGCTGGCGTCGTCACAGGCGTAGCAGTTGCGGAAACATCTGAAGCCATCGGCATTTGGGCATGAATCCGAATTAGGCGAGCCAAGGTTGCTTTGAGTTCAGGTCTGGGCACAATGGCATCGATAAATCCATGACTAATTAAATACTCGGAGGTTTGGAAGTCGTCGGGCAATTTCTCACGCAGGGTTTGTTCTACAACTCTACGACCTGCGAACCCGATGGTGGCTTTGGGTTCTGCCAAAATCATATCGCCGAGCATGGCAAAGCTGGCGGTGACCCCTCCGGTGGTGGGATGGGTCAAAACTGGGATATAGAGCAAGCGATTGGACCGATGCAAATCAAGGGCTGCAGAGGTTTTGGCCATTTGCATAAGGCTGAGCATGCCCTCTTGCATACGCGCTCCACCCGAGGCACAGATAATCACGAGGGGCAGACGGTTTTGAGTAGCATGTTCAATTAGGCGAGTGAGTTTTTCGCCCACTACCGATCCCATGCTGCCTCCCATAAACCGGAAGTCCATGACGCCCAAGGCTAAGGGCAGGCTATCGAGTTCGCCAACGCCAGTTTGGACGGCATCTTGGAGTCCCGTTTTGGCTTGGTACTCTTGAACGCGATCGCAATACGCTTTGCGATCGCGAAATTGGAGAGGATCGCAGGCTACCAGATTATTATCCATGGCCACCCAAGTATCCGCATCAATCAATTGCGAGATGCGTTCGTCACTGCTGATGCGGGTGTGATGCTCACATTCCAGGCAAACCATTTGATTGGCTCGCAAATCCTTGGTATACGTGAGCGCCCCGCAGGCCTCACATTTTGACCACAACCCGTCTGAGATTTCCCGCTCAGGCTGAGTTTTGGTGACAGGATGAGATTTTCGTCGATTTGCAAACCAATCAAATAGAGACATGGAAACGTCTGATTCCTCTTAAGTACAAACCACCGGCAGCAGATAAATCATAGCTCTGGACATATCTTCATGCCCCCACTGACCTTCTTTAAGTTAGTGCTCCAGCACTTGCACCAACTATATTTCACCTATCTGGTGTCTAAAATTGATAGACCCATATCTACAAGCGAGTTGCTAATCAGCCTCATTTTGACCCAAACCTTGCCTCACCTCAACGACAGGTTGAATGCAATTTTGATATCAAAATTATTAATTAATCATAAACTTTGTTGCTAACCCTTGGCGCCAGGATTATTAGGATGTTTGTAACAATTTTGAAAATCCCGTAAAGATTTAGGGCATGGGTGGGCATTCTAAAAGCATACGGAGCGGGACTTTTATTCCAAATTACAATCAGCTTTACGAGCACTCAAGCAAATGCCTGAGTGGGGTTGTCTATACCTTAAATAAAGGATCTCAACTGGATCCTTTGGCTTTTTGCTGAAAGGTGTGGATATCAGGCTTTTTAGCTGCAAAAAATACGGATTTTAGGTTTCGTTAAGCTGATCCTCATGGATGGATTGGACGCCTGAACTACTCACACATCGCATTGTCATGATTTCTAAATCTAAATCTCATCAAAATTGGTTTCCTGTCTGGCAATATCTCAACCAGCCCTTGTTTCATTCTGAAATCAAGCTCGTCTTGAATCCGACTCAGTTTTTGAAGCACTATCGCGTGGAACATCTCAATCGTTGCTGGATGAGACAATGCCTACCCAATCCTGATCCCCAACGATAGCGGGCGGTAGCTTTAACCTCGCTTCTGGGCAGGAGTGTCTATGGAGAGTTATGACAGGCCGAGAGCCGAGGCGTTCGGTAGAGGCCAAAAAGTCTGTTAGCACTGGGTTTGATTCAGGCCGATCCTGAAGACAGCTCTTATCTCATATAGCTAGATCAGGAAGTGGGGGCAGATGGATAGCAAAGCCCATTTATCGAACTGCTGAAGTTCGTCGCAGCGATCTGTCAAAAGAAGCAGTGATAATATAAAAGATGATTTACCGATATTCCGACCAACTTACCGGGCATCTGTAACCCTAGGGTGGAGTTGCTCGGTATCATCTTTTTTCATGGCAACAATTTCCTAACTCTAGGAACATTTGGTGCTCCTGAGCTTGTTATCTCTATCAACTGCTGCTTCTCCCATGGTCAATGCCCCCCCGAAACAACCGACACCGCCTAAACTTTCTAAATTAGAAGGCCTCAAAGAGCGGAGTCGACATTTACGCTACCCGTTAACAACGGAATTGCAGACAGCCGCCAAAAACCTGCCGGAAGACGCCATTCAAATTCTCAAATTTCATGGGTCTTACCAGCAAGATAATCGGGACCATCGGGTCAAAGGACAAGAAAAAGATTATCAGTTTATGTTGCGGACCCGGAGTCCGGGTGGGTTTATCCCCGCCCAGCTCTATCTCACCTTGGATCAGCTCAGTGAAACCTATGGCAACCATACGCTGCGAGCCACGACTCGCCAAGGTTTCCAGATCCATGGAGTGCTTAAACAGAACCTGAAGACGGTGATTGCCGCCATTGTCCGTAATATGGGTTCTACATTAGGCGCCTGTGGGGATTTGAATCGTAATGTTATGGCTCCTCCGGCCCCCTACACCAATCGTCCTGCTTACACCTATGCCAAGGACTATGCTAACCGGATTGCGGATTTGTTAACCCCGCAAACGGGAGCCTATTACGAAATCTGGCTAGATGGTGAGAAATATCTCTCCGCAGAAGAGCATCCTGAGGTGGTTGCAGCTCGTCAGCGCAACCTCAACGGCACGAATCTAGGGGATGCAGAAGAACCCATCTATGGGCAGCATTACATGCCCCGTAAGTTCAAGATTGCGGTGACGGTTCCAGGGGATAATTCTATTGATCTCTATACCCAGGATGTCGGTTTGGTGGTCATTTTAGATGATCAAGACCAGCTCCAAGGGTTCAACGTGTTTGTGGGCGGCGGCATGGGCCGTACCCATAACAAAGAAGAAACCTTTGCCCGAATTTCCGATCCCTTGGGCTACGTGGCTAAGGATGACGTCTATGACTTGGTAAAGGCGATTGTCGCCACCCAGCGGGATTATGGAGATCGCCAGCAGCGCCGCCATGCCCGCATGAAATACTTGGTCAATGACTGGGGTATCGCCAAATTTCGAGGCGCAGTTGAAAAATATTTTGGCAAGTCTTTGCAGCCATTACGCCCCCTCCCCGAGTTCGAATATCAGGATTATTTGGGATGGCATGACCAAGGCGATGGCCAGCTATTTTTGGGGATTTCGATTGAGAATGGCCGAGTCCACGACCAGGGCCAGCTCCAACTGAAGTCTGCGTTGCGGCAAATCGTTCAGCAGTTTGATTTACCCATGCTGCTGTCAGCCAACCACAACTTGGTTCTCTACGATATTCAACCGGCTGATCGAGCCGCTATCCAGAGCATTCTCACCCAGTGTGGTGTTCAGGATGTTGCTGATATTGATCCGTTGGTTCGCTATGCCATGGCCTGTCCGGCCTTGCCCACCTGCGGTTTGGCCATTGCTGAATCCGAGCGAGCTATTCCCAGTATCCTTGACCGGATTCGGGCGCTGCTGAATAAACTAGACCTGAGCGATCAGCATTTTGTGATTCGGATGACGGGCTGTCCGAACGGTTGTGCTCGCCCCTATATGGCGGAGCTGGGCTTTGTCGGTATTAAACCTGATTCTTACCAACTCTGGCTAGGGGGAAGTCCTAATCAAACTCGGTTGGCGAGGACGTTTATCGAAGTACTGCCGATTCAGGACCTCGAATCCACCTTGGAACCGTTGCTGATTTTGTTTAAGCAGAAACGTCGTCAAGGCAAAAATGCCGAAAGCTTTGGAGATTTTTGCGATCGCATCGGTTTCGACGCTCTCCGTCAATTTAGTGAGACCTACGACCCCACGACTCAAACAGGTAAGGTCGATTCAGGGTCACGCGTCCGCCATCGAGTCAATCTCCGAGAAGATGTCTATAGTCGCCTGAAGCAGACGGCTAGTGCTCAAGGCAAAACCCTGACTGAGATGGCTTCCGAAGCCATTGATACCTATTTACAAAACCAATCTCAAGCCTAATGCTTGAGGTCAGACCGATTTAATTTTAGGTATGAAGTCATATTTCATACCTGAAATTAAATGGGTGATCAGGACAAGAATGGCCCATTGACTGTGGTGAAACTGGTTGTAATTGGCGGTGGAGCGGCAGGGTTCTGGGGGGCGATTGCCTGTGCCGAGGCCTACCCTCAGGCGCGGATTACCATCCTAGAAGCCAGTCCTCAACTGTTGACGAAAGTGCGAATTTCGGGCGGTGGGCGATGTAACGTCACCCATGCCTGCTTTGAACCCACCGCCTTGGTGGGACAGTATCCTCGGGGCGCTAAAGCCTTGCGGGGGGCCTTCAGTCGCTTTCAACCCCAAGATACGGTGCGCTGGTTTCAGGCCCATGGTGTGCGGTTAAAAACGGAAGCCGATGGCCGTATGTTTCCCACCACGGATGATTCTGAGACGATTGTGGCTTGCCTGATGCGCACTGCCAACCAATTGGGGATTCAGGTACACACCGGGGCATCTGTGACCCACCTAACTCAACAGGAGCCTGGCTTTACCGTGCAGCTGAAATCAGGAGAGATGTTGAAGTGCGATCGCATTCTCCTAGCCACAGGCAGTCATCCCCTGGGCTATCGGCTGGTCCAACAGCTCGGTCATCCCCTGATCCCCTCCGTGCCGTCTTTATTCACCTTCAAAATGAACGATCTGCGGTTACAAGGCTTGGCAGGGATTGCGGTAGATCCGGTGCAATTGAGGTTAGTTGCCGACGACGAGACCTTTGACCAAACAGGCCCCCTGTTAGTCACCCATTGGGGACTCAGTGGTCCTGCTGTGTTGAAACTATCCGCCTGGGGGGCACGGGCCTTGCACCAGGCTCGGTATCGCGGAACGCTAACGATTAACTGGTTGCCCGAGCACGCCTATGACGCTGTGCGGCAGCAGTTATTGGCGGCCAAAATGGAGGTAGCTAAGCGTGCGATCGCAAATCACTGCCCTGTGAACTTACCGCAGCGACTGTGGCACAGACTGCTGACAGCCGCCGATATTCCCCGGGATAAACGCTGGGCAGACCTCTCCAAGAAAAATCTGACCCCTCTCCTTCGAGAACTCACTCAAGGTCAGTATGAAATTACAGGTAAAGGGGTGTTCAAAGATGAGTTCGTCACCTGTGGTGGGGTCGACCTCAACCAGATCAACTTTAAAACCATGGAAAGTCGCTGTTGTCCTGGACTCCATTTTGCGGGAGAAGTGATTGATGTGGATGGGATTACGGGAGGATTTAACTTTCAAAATGCTTGGACCACGGCTTGGTTAGCCGCTCAAGCCATGGGGCAGTCCCACCATACCTAGTGTCCCCTTAGACCTAACCGTTGTTTCCACCGACTCTACCCCTCAGTAATTAGGATGAAAAACCAACTAGTGATGACGTTTGTATGGTTTCATACATCAATAGAGGCTATGCCAAGCACCTTCGGATTGGGTCGTCCTTGTCGACCTATCAAAACTCATATTTTATGGAAAGGAGACTTTAATCTTGGGTGTTGAACTGCGTAGCTATGTCTATCTAGACAGCCTCCAACCCCAACATGCCGCTTATATGGGCACGGTCGCCATTGGTTTTTTGCCTTTACCGGGTGATACCTCCCTGTGGCTAGAAATATCCCCTGGGATTGAAATTAATCGGATTATGGATGTGGCCCTGAAAGCTGCCGTTGTCCGTCCAGGCGTCCAAATGGTAGAACGCTTATACGGCGTCCTCGAAGTACATGCCAGTAGCCAAGCCGAAACTCAAACAGCGGGTCGGGCCATGTTAGATACCTTAGGTGTGCAGATGCGGGAGCGGTTGCGACCGGAAGTGGTCTCTAGCCAAATCATTCGCAACATTGACCCCCACCATGCTCAATTGATCAATCGGAATAGTCGAGGCAACATGCTCCTCTCCGGTCAGGCCTTGTATGTTATGGAAGTCAGGCCAGCGGCCTATGCATCCCTCGCTGCCAATGAAGCTGAAAAAGCAGCCTCCATTAATATCTTGCAAATTACCTCTGTGGGCAGCTTTGGTCGTTTATATTTAGGGGGGGCTGAGCAGGATATTAAAACGGCCGCCGCTGCTGTTGTCGATACCTTAGAGAATGTACCTGGTCGTGCCCATGCTGATAGCTATAAAGAATAGCTGAGATGGAGTAATGGGGAACCCAACCAGAGCCGGAGAACATCTAGCCCTTCTGTATCGAGGGGCCGATGCTTGGGGGCAATGGCGAGATCATCATAGACATATTCGCCCTAACCTCGCAGGGTGCAATCTAGGGCAGATGGATTTGCGGGCCTTTGATTTAAGCTATACCGATTTGACTTCAGCCAATCTGCAATCTGCCAATCTTCAAGGCGTCAATTTGAGTAATAGCCTGCTCTGTGGTGCCAATCTGGTGGAGGCTCAGCTTACGGGCATTACTGGGATTTCCATTAATTTCCGCGATGCGCAGTTGGCGAGGGCTGATCTCAGGGATGCCAATTTAATCGGCGGAGATTTGGGCGGAACTGTCCTTATAGAAGCTGAACTCAGTCGAGCCAACCTCATCGGCTGTCTGTTAAAGAATGCCGATATTCGCAGAGCAGAAATGGAGGCCGCCCGCCTTAATCGAGCCGATTTAAGTGATGCAGAACTAGAATCAGCCAATCTGATACAAGCGTCTCTCTGTCAAGCCAATTTAACCCATGCCAAGCTGATGGGGGCCTATCTCTATGGTGCTGATCTTAGTCGAGCAAATTTGCGCTCAGCCCTGTGTGCCCAAGCCTATATGGTCCGGGCCAACCTTGAAGATATCAATGCGGAGGGCATCGATTTGTCCTGGAGTAACCTCAGTAAGGTCAATTTCAAAGGGGCCAATCTCAGAGGAGCCAACTTGCGAGGCACCCGACTCCATCGGGCTCAGTTTAACCAAACCTGTTTAGACGGCGCAGTCTGGGAATTAGCTGATTTCCAGCAAGCCCGAGGATTCCCAGCCTAACCCTGCTGGCATTGGAGGAGTTGCAATAACTGTTCGGCTTCAGCCTGACAAAAATGCCCTTGGGATTTACAGGGAATCGAGAGCAGAATTCGATCAAAGCTCTGCAAAGAATCACAGGGGACTGAGAGGGTGACCTCCGCTGGGGTGTTGCAGGCATCCAGCACAAACGGCCCACTATAGTAGGTTTGATGGTCTGCTTTGGTCGTTGCTGCTTGAAAGCTGTAGTGCTTTAAGATGTACTCCGCGTCGGAGAAGGTTAACCACGGACAGGCAGCCCCTCGACGACGGTAAGATTTTGAAGCCGATCGCCCTGATGTTGGTGGGGAGGGGGCAGCAGGTTGAGAGTCTACGGAGCTAGCCTGATGGCCCTTGGCAGCACGAGATCGCTGATTTTTTAAGTATGTGTAGGCCTGATTAACTTGTTTGAGTTTTGCTTCCGCTTTTTTATAAAGCCGGGGATTCTGCATAAACCGATCCGGATGCCAGACCATCACTAGATCTTGGTACGCTTCCCGAATCTCATCAAAGGAAGCGGTTGAGTCCAGGGATAGGGTTCGCAGATGCGCCTCGCATATATGCATGGCAGACTCACTTTCACTAGAAAGTTTAAAAACATCTTAGTGATCCCAAAACCTAAAAATCAATGTACTTTCAGTTACTTTCTGATACAGAGTTCGAAGAAGTGGTAAGTAACATTGCGGAGATTGCTGTAGTCATGGTGGAAATCTACCATGACTACAGCAAATGCCGGGGTAAAGGTTGGACATTGCCAGCAATCGATTAAGCTCAAGGCTGATAATGTTGCCGAGCCAGTTGTGTGACTGCTTCCTCTTCCTCCAATTTCCATCGTCTGCACCCCAAAGTCCAACAGTGGATTGCGTCTCAAAAATGGCCGTCCTTACGGGAAATTCAGGAACTCGCCATTCCCCCGATTTTGGCTGGAGACAAGGATGTAATCATCACTGCTGCCACCGCTCAGGGCAAAACGGAAGCCGCGTTTTTACCCATCTTTTCCCAGCTCGTCGATCAGCCTAAGACGGGCATTCAGGTGATTGGGATTGGCCCACTGAAAGCCCTGATTAATGATCAACATCGACGACTATCGGCATTAGGTGAAGGTCTGGATATCCCCGTTTGTCCCTGGCATGGTGACATTGGTTCGGGTCCCAAGCAGCGGTTGCTCAAGGATCCATCTGGGGTTTTGTTAATTACACCCGAATCTCTTGAAGCCCTATTTGTTTTGCGGGGGCAGCAACTGGCCCGGCTATTTTCCTCACTGTCCTACATCGTCATTGATGAAATGCATTCTTTCATCAGTATCGAGCGCGGTCGGCAATTACAATCTCTGATGCAGCGGGTGGAACTTGTGGTCGAACGCCAAATCCCCCGGATTGGTCTCAGTGCCACCCTGGGGGATATGTCCTTAGCGGCTGAGTTTCTACGCCCTGGCAATCAAGACCGGGTCCAACTGGTGCAGTCTTTTGCCAAAGGAGATGAGCTGAAACTGCAATTGCGGGCCTATCGTGCAGCCCCTACCCCTGACCCAGAGGAGACTGAAGACGAGACCGTCCCCCCGCCCGAGGCCCTGGAAATTTCCCAACATCTCTTCCAGACCCTGCGGGGAGAGAAGAATCTGATATTTATTAATAGTCGGCGGCAGGTGGAACGCTACGCCGATATTCTGCGAAATTTATCAGCAGAGTATCGGGTGCCTAACGAGTTTATGCCTCACCACGGCAGTTTATCCAAAGAATTACGAGCTGAAGCCGAGTCTGCCCTCAAACGCGATCACCCCGTCAACGTCATTTGCACTATGACTTTAGAAATGGGGATTGATGTGGGAGCTGTCCAGTCCATCGCCCAGATTGGTCCCCCTAGCTCCGTGGCCAGCACCCGCCAACGCTTGGGACGATCCGGTCGTCGGGCTGGCGATCCCGCCGTCATGCGGGTCTATGTTTCCGTCCCCCAATTGGATGCTTTTACCTCACCTGAGCAGGCTTTATATCCTGATTTGGTGCAGGCCATTGCCATTATCAATTTGCTCCTAGAAGGGTGGTATGAACCCCCTATCGTCGGTCGTCTGCACCTATCCACCCTAATTCAACAGCTCTTATCCAGAATTGCTCAGCAGGACGGCATCCAGGCTGATCGGGCGTATCATGTCTTTTGCGAACAGGGACCCTTCCAAGAAATAGACCAAAGCTTGTTTATTAAGTTACTGCGGTGCCTGGGTGAAGGCGAGCTGATTCAGCAAAGTCAAGATGGGTTGCTACTGCTAGGCCTCAAAGGGGAACGCCTGGTCAACCACTACACGTTTTACACAGCTTTTTCCACAACGGAAGAATACCGGATCAGCACCCCGGATCGGTTTTTAGGTACGTTACCCACAGCGATGCCCATTGTCGAAGAAATGATCTTGCTGTTTGCGGGCCGTCGCTGGGAGGTGCAGTCGGTGGATGAAGAGAAGCAGATGGTGATGGTGACACCATCGGAGGGGGAAGGACAGGCCCCAGCCTTTGGGGGCAGTAGCGGTTTTGTCCACGACCGGGTACGGCAAACCATGCGTGATATTTACCGCTCCACAGATGTCCCGGTTTACTTAGATGACACCGCTAAAAAGCTGTTAACCGAAGCACGGCAAAGCTTTGCTGACTGTGGCCTCGATCAGGAATATATTGTCGGAGAGGATGAACAGGTGCTGCTATTCCCATGGCGAGGCAGCTTGATTATGAATACATTGCACATGCTGCTCCTAGATAGTGGTCTCAAGGCCAGCCAAGATGGATTGGCGATCAAGGTCAAAGGAGTGGACCCAGATGAACTGATGTCCTATCTGCAATCCCTGGTAAATTTGGGCCCTGCAAATCCTTTACGCCTAGCGGATGTGGTCCGCAATAAACGGAGCGAAAAGTACGATTGGGTCTTAAGTGAGGAGTTACTAAACCATAACTATACAGCTCGTTTTTTCGATCCTCAAGGTACTTGGGAAACCGTGTCAGACATTTGTAATGGAGGTTAAATTGGATGGGAGAAGTGTTTGCGTGAGTTGAAGTGATCTATGTTTTCTGCGGGAAATGAGTTGAATCAAGTTGTGTATCGTTCGGAATTGGAAAACTAGAATCTTGCAAATTCTGAGTTATGACGCTTGTGGTTCAGTTATTCAATATGCTCTTGCTGTTCCTAGCAATCCTATGCAGCGGTCGTGCAGAGAGAGACGTGTCCTTTTCCGAAAGATGGTCTCGCGCAGTTGGTGACAATCGATAGGCATGATTAGAGTGTGTTCTATGGCTCAAGAAGCAAATTCTGAAAAAGTTATTGAACTACTTAAATCTATTCAGGATCAGTGGGTCTGCGTAGATGGGGGATGGGGAGTAGACGCGCTACTTGGGGTGCAGACTAGAGTACATTCTGATCTGGACCTCATCATTCACCAAGACGATGTTTCCGTAATTGATCAAGCACTCTGTAACCAGGGATTCACACAGATGTCTGAAGTAGATGGGCTTGTGTATGCATCCAATGGGTTGTTCGTTGATCTACATCTGGTTTGTCTAGACCAAAAGAGTTATGGACATTTTGACTTACCCAATGGTGGATCATGGCCTTTTCCTCCTGAGGCTTTTGAAGCAACCGGAGAGATCGGAGGATTCGAAGTACGCTGTCTATCCGTGGATGCTCAGGTACAGTGCCATGCCCAAGGTTACTCACTCAAACCAAAAGATATTAGTGATATGCGAGCGCTTCAAAATAAATACGGCTGTGTGCTGCCGTTGGCTTTCTATATCGATGGGACCTTAACCAATGGCGCCTAATCCTATACAAGAGTGGACGGATTATTCACACTACATGACTGATCTGAGAAAAGAGACATGAGTTGTCTATGTTCAATCTCGAACTTGGCAAAAGCGCGGTAGGTATACGTGAATCCAAAATTTCGTTCTGCTCTCTCAATGGCGATTAGAGCATGATTAAAAATGCGGCTGGACCGTGTGACTCCTTCTTCTGGAAAATACCCAGGGTGTGAGGGTATTGTAATCCTCCTTTTCTCAACTTGATGCTGTCTGATGTAATCCTTTTATTCTCGCTAAAGTGAGAATAAAAGGATTACAACTATGTAGATAAACAAGCATATCGAGTATGCAAATTTGACCAAAATGTGTCCCAAACTTGTTTGGCGTGGTCATAGCCTAATACTAAATCTTTTAATCTATTAGGATCTTCTGCTAATAGTTCATTGATAGCAGACTTAATCATCTCACCATGAGTGATATCTTCTTCCCCAGTATGTATTTCCCAAAATAGCCAGTCAATATCTTTTTCTATAGAAACGATTTCAGGATTTTTTTGTAGCTTTTTATAGGCAGCAGATAGATAAATTTGGCATAGACATTCTGCTCCCATACCTCGTAAGCCCACGCTATACATAAATGGGTTATCCCACATTTTCTGGCTGAGTTCTTCAAGTAGGGTAATATTCTCAGGATATCTAGATGTTTCGAGAAAGTCTGGATTATCCCCTAAACTGATAAGAAAGTTATCCCATAAGGTTAAATGGGTTTTATCAGGGCTGGAGCCTAACTCATCAGCAATGATTTCTCCAATCATGCATTTGAATTTCCCAAATGGAGATTTGTACATCAAAATGCCTAGATCGCTGATGAAATATCGAATAAAAAAACGGTATTCATGAAAAATATCACTGAGAGTTGCTATTGGAGCAGCTTGTAAGTAATCAACATATTCTGTGGCGCTATAAGTAGTTTCTAGACGTGCAGAGTCTGTATATAGCCAGAAATCCTCTATGGTTTGAATTTGGTTTAAGACTTTCATAGTAATTAGTAAATACTTAGAGGATATTGTTTTAATTTATATCAGAATTATTATAAATAATACAATTTAAAATCAAAATAGTTTCACTGGGAAATAATTGTTCTCTTGGATTGACGCCTTAAACAGTATTTTAGATATGATTTGAAAATATGTAAGGATTCAGGGAGAAAGGAATTATCAAAGAAGTGGAAACGGTTGGGGGTGTCAGTATGGAACCTATCCAGATTTTAGGAATTTTGGAATGAGAGAAATGGGTGCAAACGCCGACTGAGAAATGAGTTGTTCTGGTGTTGCCTCAACAAGACATTGTTCAGCAATTATTAGAAGAAGCGGAACGGTTAGAGAATTAGATAAATGGCGATAACCGTAATTGATCAAAACCTGCATCGAGTGACACTTACAAACGTTCATAACAGCGGATAGTATCCTCGCTGGAAGCACAAGACGGTAAGCGAAAACCCAGGTTGGCAGATAAAAAGCACAACTGTTGTCAGCTAACTAAATGGGTCAGGTTACAGGGTTATTTAATTTAGCAAGAATCTACTGTAATTGTTTTGCTTACAGGTGGAGATAAGCGAACCCAGCAGCGCGGTTATTAACTTATGGTCTAGATGCGAAGAATTATGGCACAGGCTGCTGATTGCATCATGATAGCGTGGGGGAATAAGACACTGTCATGATGACGTTATCTTTTTAGGGTGAATTCATGTCGTTCTCAGGTTTGAAGCTCAGTATGATTATGAGGGTATGCTTCATCTGCTTGCCGTGATTCGTTATGAGGTTTGTCTATGAACTTTAAATTTGCACTCTGGCCAGCAGTGTTATTACTGGGAATGGGCCTAACTATCGGCTGTACCGATCCTTCTACGTCTAGCTCTGAATCCGGGGTTGAACAGGGCCAAGCTAATACAAAACCTGCCATTTTTGCTGCTGATGGTGCGGCGATTCGAGGGTATGATCCGGTTGCTTATTTTACGAATGGTGGTCCAGTAAAGGGAAAAGGAGAGTTCTCCCATGAATGGCAGGGGGCCACTTGGAAATTTGCCAGTGCTGAAAATCGGGATTCTTTTGCCAGCAACCCAGAAAAGTATGCGCCCCAGTATGGAGGCTATTGTGCTTGGGCTGTGAAGAAAGGCACCACTGCCTCTATCGATCCTCAGGCTTGGAAAATTGTAGATGGCAAACTGTATCTCAATTACAGTCTGGATGTTCAGAAGCAGTGGGAAGGAGATATTCCAGGGAATATTGCTGAAGCTGACAAAAACTGGCCGGGTGTATTGGAAGGGTAAATAGAGTTTGGTGGGAGCTGGTCCCCTGAGGCTAGGTTCTGCTTTCACCAAACGTAGGGAGAAAGTTCGCTTCTGGTTCTAGGCTAATGGTGGAAAGCTAGGTTGCCACCATTGATGCCAGTTGTCCCATGAGGTGGTTAACGCTTTAGATGGATCAACTGAGGTGGCATCTGCTGATGTTGACAAGGTCATACGGGTCCATAGACAGCGATTGTCATGGAGGGGGGCTTGGCCTAGAATCCAGCTCAGGAAACGCCCAGATTGCCAATCGTTAAGGGTGCGGTTGCGCTTGAATTGATCACTCGTGACGGTACTGGTTCCCCGAGGATTGATGCAGGCATCTAACTGGCTTTTGGAGCCTTGAGTGAATAGGCTGAAGTCCCCCATGTTTTCTAGGGTTTGGAGCACCGTGCCTAAACTGCCGGTCTGATGTTTAATCAGGGCTTTCAGATCACCATTAGTTTGGGCGAGATAGCGCATTTCAATGTTTAGATCGGCATTGTCTTGGTGATAGTGATACCGTCGCCCAGACACTATTTCACCAGGGATGTTTTGGGTGTCTGGGGTTTGATCCGGTGTAAGGGGCTGACTGTCAGCGAAGGTCCAATCTGTAAGGGGAATAGCTTGGGGAAAGGGGTAGGGAGCGACTTGAGGAATTTGGGGTTGGAAGGATGCGATCGCAACTCCCAATACCAAAACCGTTATCCCCCAAACCACCGCCAGTGGGTTTCGCCTCAACCATCTGATCATGATACAGACCTCCCTTGGCGAGGGGGCAGACTGAGGAGCAGTAGTCCTAGCAGCAATACGGCCAGGAGCGAAAACAGGAGCGACCCATCGCCTTGATGCCAGTAGTGCAGGGTGTCTGGTTGACTAGAGAGAATCGCCAATAGGGCTACACGACAGCCATTGGCAAAGAATCCAATTAAGACAGCTCCCAGCAGAATGAGATATTTCTGTCGGCCCTGCGTCGCGGTTAGAGTGACGTAAATCCAGGCCAAACCC
The DNA here is from genome assembly GCA_937941595.1 of uncultured Acaryochloris sp. Taxonomy (GTDB): domain Bacteria; phylum Cyanobacteriota; class Cyanobacteriia; order Thermosynechococcales; family Thermosynechococcaceae; genus Acaryochloris. The sequence continues at coordinate 28,673 of CALDHF010000066.1, forward strand.
AAGAGTTGGGTAATTGACCGTACTCCAGAACAGCCGTTATAGACCTCAATGGCACCTCCTGGCAGGGCAATGGTAAAGCCCTGTTGATGGACGGCAAAGCCCAGCAGTCGGAGTAGCGTCGTGGAAAATTGCGTGGTCCAGGTGGTGAAATCGAGCAGGTAGAGCAGTTCCCAAGGCATGGCAAAGAAGCCTAAGAGATAGAGTGCCCCTTGGTATTGAGCTAATCCCTGGAGACCGGAAGCCAAGAGGCTCAGACTCACCAGCACTAGCAGGGGATAGAGCCGCAGGAAGTAGTCTGATTCAAAGGTATGGAGCCCTCGATAAACCACCCCTGCCAGCAACAGCAGCCCACCCCCGGTGGCTCGATGGTCGCGAAGGGATAAAGTATGGCGCTGGGTGTAAAGCTGCATGGTGGTGGCGGCCCAAAAGATACTGCTGGCCGGTAAGAGATAGGGATATTGACTTCGACGGACTAAAAGGAGATGGAGCAAGATTTGGGTCATACCCATAGCGATCAGCCAAGTCTTGGCCCCCTTTTGGGGCTGAGCCAGGATCATGACTGCCTCCGGG
>CALDHF010000067.1 GCA_937941595.1 uncultured Acaryochloris sp.
AAGACTTGAATTTTGGATTGACGGAATCGTTCGGCGAGCCAAGAAATAGAACTATTGATGATCACGAGCAAAATCACTAATACCAGAGCGGTGGCATAGGCATGGGATTCTCCCCCCGGAATATTCATAGCTAGGTCGAAAATGTGAATCGATAGCACCCGACCGGAATCCAAGAGAGAAGAGGGCATCCGGTCAACGTAGCCACTAGTGAAGATCAGGGCAGCGGTTTCTGCGATCGCACGGCCAATACCCAGCAATATCCCTACCGCAATGCCAGGCATTGCCGCTGGCAAAATCAAGGTCTGCAGGGTCCCTAATCGCGATAACCCTAAAGCGGCTGCCCCTTGTCGATACTCTGGGGGCACACTCGACAGCCCCACTTGAATCGAGCGAATCAGAATTGGCAACACCATGCAGGCCAGGGTTAAACCCCCCGCTAAAATTGAAAATCCTAGTCCCAAGACCTTTGAGAAAAACGCATTGCCAAACAGCCCAAACACAATCGAAGGCACACCCGCCAATATATCTAAGCTCAGGCGAATAGGCCGATGACCAAACGGATGCTGCTGACTAAACTCTGTGAGCAGCAGGGCCGTGCCCAACCCCAACGGCAGCGCCACAGCCATGCAGACCCCGATTACCAAACCCGTAGAGACCAATATGGGCGCAATCCCTCCAGCCAGGCCCGCCTTTTCAGGAGCCTGGGTCAAAAAGGCGCCATCAATGTATCGTCCTCCTTGCCAGACCACATCACTCAGTAACCACACAAATAGGGCTGTGATCCCTAAGGCGACCAACCACACGACTGCTGCCGCTCCTTGCTCTTTACCCAAGCGGTGGCGTGAAGACCATAATGTAAACCCAGAAAGCATATTAATAATCCAGAGAATCGGTCCATCGATCAGTCAAAACCACCAGCCCCGTGACGACCAACATCAACGCCAAGCCACTGGCAAACAGAGCAGAGCGATGTAAATCGAGAGCATAGGCCATCTCTAGGGCAATATTCGCCGTCAACGTTCGTACCGGAGCAAAGAGGGAATCGGGCACTTGCACCACATTGCCACACACCATCAGCACGGCCATCGTTTCCCCCAGGGCACGGGCTGTTGCCAACATCACGGCTGTTAACACACCGGATTTGATTGCGGGCAGGCAAATCCCCTGCACCGTGGCCCAGGTCCCTAATCCCAGAGCCGCCGCCCCCCGCCCATAAGCAGCAGGCAAACTTGCCAAACTCGCCTCCGTGACTAGGGCGATTGTCGGCAAAATCATCAAAGCCAAGATCAAAATTCCTGCCAGCAGACTCGATCCCGGTGGCTGGATCTGAGCGATCAGCGGCACTAAAACCACCAATCCCCACAATCCATAAATTACCGAAGGAATCCCTGCCAGTAATTCGATCAGACGTCGATATCCCAGGGCGATCCACCCCGGTGCATAGTACTGACAAAACACCGCAGAGAGGATGCCCAGGGGCGTGGCTAAACTAATGGCTCCCACCGTCACCCCCACCGTCCCCACAATCATCGGCATCAGATTATAGGCCTGTTCACTTGGATACCATCCCGGATCACGCCAGAATTGGTCCAGGGAAATCGTGCCTAAAATTGGCAGCGTTTCCCAGACTAGGAAACCGATAATCAGGACTAAAATTCCCCCAGAGCCCCAGGCCAAGATTTGCAACATCCTGAGCCAGCACCCTTCAGTCTTGAACCGGGACAAGGGATTGCTCCTGAACAATATCCGTAACTTGGGAGGATTGGGCAAACGCGATAAATTTTTGCTGTTCTGGACTCAAGGCCCCTTGGGTCACAAAATTCAGGGGACGAGACAATGGAAACTCGCCATCACGCACTGTGTTCGCAGTCGCTTGAATGCCGTCCAAGGGCAAGACTTTAATAGGCGTTCCCCGCTCAACATTAACGGCGGCAGCACCCACCGAAACATACCCAATGGCCTGAGGATTGCCAGCAACGGTTTTAATGCCTTGTTCGTTATCTCCAATCACAACATCTGCTTTAATCTGCGATGACTTTAGCTGAAAATGCCGGGTGAAGACGTCTAAAGTAGAGCGTCCCTCTGCTTTATTCACCACCGTGATCGGGGCAGATTTTCCTCCCACGTCCTGCCAGTTATCTAGCTTTCCGGTATAGAGGTCTGTAATTTGCTGATTGGTTAACTGCTGAATAGGGTTGTCGCGATGCACAATGACGACCACCCCATCTTTGGCAATGGTGTGAAACTGGAGATCTTTGTCTTCAGGCTTAGCCGCTCGGGAGACCATACCAATATCAGCAACCCTTTGGCGAACATCCGCCAGCCCCCGAGAAGACCCGCCAGTTTGGACATCAATCCGCACCTGGGGATTTTGGGTTTCGTACCGTTTGGCAATTTCTGAGGCCACCGGAGCCACCGTACTCGATCCCGTGATCACTAGTTTTTGGGAAGAGGTGGAATTCCCTTGAGTGACTGCTTGTAGGGTATTACAAGCTTGTAACCCCACAGACAAACCGACGATAACGCCTGTTAGTAATCGACCAGACATACGTATTCTTTCCTGCTAATGACTCCATAAGGACGACTGAACGCTGGTGGGAAGACTAGGGGCATCAGCCCCGTTTCTGGCCGTCCGCAACAGACTTACACTGAAAAAGAGGTGAAAGAAAATTCGCAACAGCCTAAATCTAAGCCTTGTTGGGAAGCACCACTTTGCATATCGGGGACCAAAGAATAGAGGACAGCTTTGCCGTCCCGAGTGGCTTGCACAAACCCCGCCTGACGCAAGACTTTTAAGTGATGAGATAGCAGACTTTGCTCAACGTTTAAAACGGCATTGATTTCATTGACGTGCTGAGGGCCGTTCATCAGCAGCTTGACAATCGAGAGTCGTGTGGCATCCGCTAAGGTTTTTAGCTTGTTGGCACAAGATTGAGATGAATTCATGCTCACCTTGTTATCGAAGAACCTAGGGTGTTGGTATTTATAGTCTTTTTTATATGCATTGAATATATCTTGATATCAATTGTGATTCATTAGATATAGCTTAAATTTTCCTGAATCCTTCCCTTGGGCTGGAGCCGAAGTACAGACGAACTTCGTTCTAACAGCTTTTGGGGTCTGTCAAACTTGAACTTATGCTCAAAGCATCTATAACCAATCAAAAAGCTTTATAAACTAAGGCTTTGAACAGCATTTTCGGTAAACATCTGCTCAAAGCTTCTCAATGTCAACGCTCAGGGTTTAGATACAGCCTTGTGAATAATAATGTAATTACAGGGTCATCACAAAGCCCCTGAAAGCCATATATAGAAAATGGTAGAGGCATATTTTGATAGCCCACATGAATCTTGAGTCTCACCAGGTCTCAGCATCCGTTGAAAGCAGCAACAGATGGAGACCTGCGATCGCAATATATAATCAAAGCGATATAGAATCTCTGGAGCTATAAGTTTTTCTTTTGAATCAGATTTGATATTGCTTCGCTAATTCCGGGTGGCAATCGGGGTATAGTGCATTTTCTGGGATAGACTTAAGTATATAAAGATTTGTTTATTAATAGACTCTGATCTATTAAAAGTCCGACTAAACAACGTCGCCTGCCGACATCATTCAGAGAACGGCCCTCTCTGAACCGTCGATAGG
>CALDHF010000068.1 GCA_937941595.1 uncultured Acaryochloris sp.
CTGGAAGCGTAGATCATCAAGAGCATAAAGACGATGCAGACTCAGCTACTTGTTGCTGAAACAACAGAGACAAAGCTTGCAGAACAGCGTCTTACCTTGAATAACATTTCTTGGGATACCTATGAAAAGCTATTGGCATCCTTTGGCGAACATCGAGCTGTTCGATTTCACTATGACAACGGAGTTTTAGAATTCATGGTTCCATTGGAGGCCCATGAAAATCCCAGTGATTTAGTAGGGTTGTTCATCTGCACATTAGTCGTTGAAAGTGGTATGAATCTGAAGTGTATGGCTTCCACCACCCTTAGGCGAGAACAACTCCAAAAAGGAGCTGAACCCGATAAATGCTATTACATTCAAAATGAACCGCTGGTGAGGGGACGTAACGTTGATCTAGAGACAGATCCCCCACCGGATTTAGTCGTAGAAATTGATATTACTCATACAGACATTGATAAAAATGCGCTCTATGCAAGTATGGGCGTTTCAGAGCTATGGCGATTTAATGGCTCAGTGCTAACGATTTACCACCTTGAGCAAGACCAGTATCGTCAAGTGGAGACTAGTCCTTCATTCCCTTGGGTCGCTAAAGACGTGTTTTATCACTTCTTGGCGCAAGGCAAAACAGTAGGTGAAGCCCAGGCCCTTCGTGAGCTAAAAGGATGGGTTGGGCAAGCAATGGCATCTTCCAAGGAATAGTGCCCTTGCCAATCTTGTCTTGGTAGAGTGACAGGCAGCACACCTACAGATATTGCAGTCTTGAAAGACTCTGTTTTGGAGAGCAGTTTAGGGCTTTTTTAAGGGGGTAATCCCGGCTTGCTCCAAAATTTTGGGAATTAAATCTTCCCGACGGATCGCCATCATATGCACGCCCTGACAGAGTTGGCGGGCAAGTTGTACCTGTTCCGCAGCAATGGTGATGCCTTCTTGCAACGGGTCGGTTGCCTTGCCCAAACGTTCAATGATGGACTCTGGAATATTAACTCCGGGAACACAGCGATTGATAAATTGAGCATTCTTTGCTGATTTGAGTAAGAAGATGCCCGCCAAAATGGGCTTGTTAGACTGACTGGCAATTTCTGTCATAAATTTTTCCAGACGGTCAAAATCAACAATCAATTGACTTTGAAAGAACTGAGCACCTGCCGTCACTTTCTTTTCGAATCGGCTTTGCAAACCAGACCAGCTCGCTAACTGGGGATCGACCGCGGCGCCGGATAAGAGCTGGGTCGGACCATCGGGCAGCGGCTTCTCATTGCCATCCAGCCCCGCGTTGAGCTGACTAATGGTGCGAAGTAGTCGAACGGACTCCAAATCAAATACCCCTCTAGCTTTAGGGAAGTCTCCTGCTTTGATCGGATCCCCTGTTAAAGCCAGAATATTGTGAATGCCGAGGGCATGGGCTCCCATTAGGTCTGCTTGTAGAGCGATGCGGTTGCGATCGCGGCAAGCCATCTGACAAATCGGTTCAATGCCATGGTTCTGAAGGATGATGGCGACCGCCAAGGAACTCATCCGCAATACGGCCCGACTGCCGTCGGTAATATTGACGGCATGCACCCAATCTTTGAGAGGCAGGGCCTGTTGTAGCATATGGTCTATAGAACCGCCTTTGGGGGGCATGACTTCTGCCGTTACCAAAAACTCTCCGGCGTCAATAGCAGATTGGAAGCGATACTCAGTCTGTATGGGGAGAAGCCCAGATGGTTCATTCACTAGAGACTCAGAAGATATAGAACAAGCAAGAAAGCAGTGAAATCGTACCTGAAATGATTAGGTATGAGATATATAGGTATGAGAAAGGTCTAGATCTCTCGACAGATTGATATTATCCTGACGATATTTATTGGCAAACGTCAAGCATATGCCAAATATAGCCCGATTAGGGGTGGTTTCAGGGGGCAGACGAGAGAGGAGTAATGGAAATGCGATCGCCCGTTTGTACGCCTAGCTCAGCCGCTCGTCCGCCCCGCAACTCTAGCACCTGGTCAATCATTTCTCCCTTCGGTCCATAGGTGGGGCAGGGAAAGGATTGGCAAGGTGGGGCATTTTGCTGAATATATATCACCTCGCCCTCACGCAGAAAGATCATATCCAGGTCAATCAGCACGTTCTTCATCCAGAAACTGACGGATTGAGGCGGATCAAACGGAAATAACATTCCCCGATTGTCAGCCAAGCTCTTTCGACTCATCAGTCCAGTCGCCTGTTGTTGCCGAGTTTGGGCAACTTCCAATTCCACGACCTGATCCTTGATCTGGGCCTGGGCGGTGATGGGTAAACTTTGGCCCGGTTGGGTAGACGCTGCGACAGGCTGGACCGTGTCAGGAGACGTCGTGGCCTTAGGGGGAGACTGATTGAGGGGCTGGCAGCCTAACATGAATACCCCGGCAATCACCCCCAACAAACGGATGCATTGATACAGGACATTAGGATTCTCGGAGAACATATCCCACTCCACGAACAGTATGAATCAGACGTTTTTCAGGGTTTATTTGGACTTTAAGGCGCAGATAGCGAATATACACTTCAATCACGTTGGATTCTCCCCGAAAATCAACCCCCCAAACTTTTTCCAGGATTTGCTCCCGCGTCAGTACCGCTTGAGGATGCTCCATCAGATACTTTAACAACTCATACTCTTTCATTGTGAGTTCAATCAGACGAGCCCCCCGATAAGCTGTGCGAGTTGCTAAATCCAGCTTTAAATCTTGAAAGTTTAGCTCTTGCTTAGGGGAAAGACCATCGGTCTGTAGATATAAGCCCATGCATTGCCACAACCCTGCGCTTTGATAAGGTTTGAGGATATAGTCATCCGCTCCTGACTCCAAACAGGCGATTCGATCTGCCAATAGATTAGTCTCCATCAAGAGCAATAGCGGCATCTTGGCCCCTCTACTCCTGAGTTGACGACAGAGCTGTAAGCCTGATTGTTCCGCAACTTGCTGATCGATGATCATCATGGCTGGTGACTGATCGTGCAACCTAGACACAGCCGTTGGCCCATCTCTGGCAACAACAACGTCATACCCT
>CALDHF010000069.1 GCA_937941595.1 uncultured Acaryochloris sp.
CGCCGATCAAAAAATGCCCGATATTCAATTCAACGACTTCTGGGAAAGCAGCTATTGGTTCAACAGTATCGAAGGTTATGCCGTGGCCGGCATGTACCTCCAATCCAAGTTCATGGGCGACGGTCGAAATATGCCGCAGACGCTCGAGCTCTTCGTTCGCAGCATCCAACTGATTTTCCGCGACAAAATCGCAATAGGCCCCCCCACCCTGAGTCCGGGTTGCGTCGCTATCGCTGCGACTTGTTGCCTGAGACTAGGCTGAACAGACCAATAGGCCGCTTCAATGCCGAGTTGGCTAGCGATATGCTCCACAGGGGCATTGCCGCCTGGATAGCGACTGCCGTGGGCTAGCAATATCCAGCGATCAATCTGATCCGTAAGGCGTGTCTCATGTAATAACTGGATGATATTGGGGTGGCTACCTAGATGCGATCGCACCTCAATACACATCCGCTCATCTAAGAAATGGCGGACCGTAGCGATCACGTCTGGGATATCAACCTTAACGTGAGTACCCGGTAATAGAAACAACGGCAAAATCACTAAGCGCTGGATATTGTCTTGATATAATCCATTGCCCCAGTCACAAATTTGCTGTTTGAGGGGTACTGGACCGAATTCCAGGGTAGCCGTGCGCACCCATGGAGCATATCCCAACTGTTCTTGGAGAGCGCTATGCACCAATTGTCCAAGCTGATCCAATGCAGATTGCGATCGCAAATCACGACTACCGTGGGCTACCAACAAATAAGCAGCATGAGGACTCAAAACGTGCAAAGCCCCCCAGGAATCAAGACCTTAAGACAATAAAGATAACGGCAATGGCTCTGGCAAAATTGGTTTTTTATCCACCGTCTGACCATAATCCAGGACAATTTGTCGAAACTCATCACCCTCTAGCGTCTCACGCTCCAGTAACACCTCAACCAGTTTATCGACCAAGCTGCGGTTCTCTCGTAACGTCCGTCGCGCGTTTTCATAGCAATGCATGACAATCTCTCGAACTTTACGATCGATTTGCTGAGCCACCTCTTGAGAATATTCCGCGGGTTTTCCCCAATCTCCACCTAAAAAGACTTGACCGCTACCGCCACTTTCTAAAGCAACATAGCCTAAGTCAGACATGCCAAGCTGGGTGACCATTTCCCGGGCTAAATCCGCGACGTTTTTAATGTCATTGCCGGCACCAATCGTGACTTCAGCATCTCCAAACACTTCGATTTCAGCAGCACGTCCACCCAGCAAAATCGTAATCTGGTCTAGAATCCAAGCCCGTGTATACAGCCCACTATCTACCCGCTCTTCGTTATACATCGGCTGAGAAAATCCACCAATCCCACCGGAACGGGGCAAAATAGTGACTTTATTGAGGGGGTCAGCGTCTTTTAAGAGAGTTTCCAGAAGAGCATGCCCCACCTCATGATAGGCAATCAGCCATTTCTTCTTGCTATCCAAATGGGGAGCCATGGCCAAACCAATCGTAAGCCGATCAATGGCATCATCCACCTCCAGCTCAGTAATGGCATCTTTGCGACGACGCGCTGTCAGAATAGCGGCTTCATTCAAAAGATTGGCTAACGCTGCCCCAGAAAAACCAGGGGTCCGCCGGGCAATCGCCTCCAAGGAAATTTGAGGCGCCATTTTCTTCTCACGGCTATGCACCTCTAAGATGCCGAGTCGGCCCTTAAAGGTGGGCAAATCGACAGTGACTTGGCGATCAAAGCGTCCGGGTCTGAGTAAAGCAGTATCTAAAATATCGGGACGATTGGTGGCGGCAATGATGATAATGCCGTTGTTGCCTTCAAACCCATCCATTTCCGTCAGCAGTTGGTTCAGGGTCTGTTCCCGCTCATCGTTGCCGCCCCCAATGCCAGCACCGCGCTGACGACCCACTGCATCAATCTCATCAATAAAGACGAGGCAAGGCGCATTCTCTTTAGCTTTTTTGAACAGATCGCGAACCCGAGAAGCACCCACTCCCACAAACATTTCTACAAATTCTGATCCAGAAATGCTGAAAAAAGGCACGCCTGCTTCTCCAGACACCGCTTTGGCTAGGAGGGTTTTTCCGGTTCCTGGAGGTCCAACTAGCAAGACCCCTCTGGGGATGCGAGCGCCAATGGCAGTAAACCGTTCGGGCTGTTTCAAGAAGGTCACCACTTCTTGTAGTTCTTCTTTCGCCTCTTCAATGCCAGCGACATCAACAAAGGTGACACCCGTTTCTGATTCCATGTGAAAACGAGCCTTAGACTTACCAAAATTCAAGATTTGTCCAGGACCACTGCTCGATCCAGCCGCCCGTCGCAAGACCAATAAAAAGACAAAAACGATGAGAATGATGAAGAAAAACTGGAACAGAATGTTGACTAGGGGATTTTCGCCCGGGTCAGGAATTTGTTCAAAGTCAACCTTGTTCTTCCTTAGAATTTCATATAATTTGGGATTTTTATTGAACAGGAGGACTTCAGACGGCTCGTCCTGCTCTGCTTGTTCTTTGAGCTTAAATTTGGCGAGGCCCTGTTTCTCATAGATCTCGACAGACTTAACTTCGTCAGCCTCAATATGCTCCACAAAGTCGGTATAGGAGATTGGGTCTTCTTCTTTGGACTGTGCCCAAACCGGTAGAGCTTGGGACAGTAACACGCTGGCAACTAGAACGGACAGTTGTCCGACCCATCTGCGTTGACCTAAATTTTGGTTCATGCTGGCGTATCTTTTGGCTTTGCTTGGGGGCACTTGATGCATCCAAATACCTGGATCAATTCATCAACTTCTTCCAGCCTAGTTTACAAGTCTTTTACTCAGCAACTCTTCATCTTCCTGAGGGGATATTAGGATGAAGTCCCATCTGCATGAAATTCTGTCTTGACGGGGTCTGAGGCGATCTGTCATCCTCCCACCGTTGTTCTTGACCCTGGAATTTGCGGGCGGGATGTTCTCTAAGCCCAAGAACAGGGAATTCTGAGGATACAGTGCCTGCTTTTGGATAATAAATAGCCCTGTGCTCATGCCTCCAATTGATCAAACCCACACAGAACTTTCTTAAGGAGTTCCAGTGATGAATCATCAAGTGTTCCAGCCCGCAGAACTATTAGACGGCATTAGCACCAACCATCTTCGTCGTCAGATTACGGATGTCATGGTTGAAGGCGTCAAGACCATGTTGGTGGACTTGCAAGATGTCACATTCATGAATAGTGAAGCGATTAGCGCTTTAGTGGCCACCCTGAAGGCAGTCCGGGCTGGGGGTGGAGAACTGTATCTATGTTCCCTAAATCACCAGGTTCATATCATTTTTCAATTGACTAAAATGGACCAGATTTTCGCGATCTATGCCAATCGCCAGGCGTTTGAACAACAGGTCTTGGCCTCTTCCCTATCTAGACATTAAACTGCCTAGGCTAACCAGGAAGAGCGAGCATGGCTAGAGACTTGACGACTCGAAGTTGGCATGGCACCGTCCACCGTTTTTTGACTCTACCTGTAACTGTTCCAGTCCGTCGCTGTCCTTTTTACGTGCCCAAGTAAAGTGACTATTCAACGATTTTTGCAAATTCTGATCCGCCCAAGGCAGATAGGAAGCATTGCCGGTGTGCCATTGAAGGCTGATATCACTTGCGTAGTCTCCATTCTCGTTTGGTCCTTATATTTGGCACGATTGAGCCAAGAACTACATCCTAGTTTTGGCCGATGGGTAGGCATGATTGTGGGGGTAGCCATACCTATTTCTATTTTTATCCATGAAGTCAGTCGGGTCTTAACGGCCAAGCATTACCAAATTCCTGTCCAAGGAATTTTCTGTCGGGGGTTGGGGACGGTTGCCCAGGTAGAGGGGGAATTTTCCCATCCGTTGCAAATGTTGGAAGTCTACTTTGCCGGATCCCTGGTCAATTTTATTCTCTATGCTGTTCTCAATTTAGTCAGCACCTTACCTATTAATTTTGGGGGAGCGTTGCTGGTTTCTCTGCATCATATTAAGGAATTTAATTTTGTTCTGGCTATTTTTTCGCTAGTTCCGCTATTCCCCTTAGATGGAGGCTATATTTTCAAAGGCTTGCGGTGGGAATGGACTCGTAAGCAAGACCCCTTAGCCTTGCAAGATGTTTATGGTGCCTATATCGCCGGAGGCGGGGCAATTGCTTTAGGGATGATCTGGTCTGGAAGCCAGCCCTTTTTAGGGATTTGGATATTGTATTTGGGTATCATGACCTGCTTACGGCCCCTCCTATTTGACGGTGCTTTCTTACCCTTGGCATCCGCCTTTCAAGCTCAAGGACGCAGACCGCTAGCGACGGTGACGTCGGGTGTATCTTCTTCTGCTGCCCACCCTGCAAACGGGATAGCCCGTTTTAAGACTGCCAAACCATCGATTCGTCCCGTTGATTTTAGCTATTTGGATGCTGAGTTCTTATCCGTAACTAGTCCTGATCATCAGTTTCAGCAAGGGATAGAGGCGACTTTAGAGATGCGGTTACAGACTGCGATCGCAGCCTTCGATCAACTTCTAACTGAAGACCCTCAAAACGTTGCAGCCTTGCATAACCGCGGCAATGCTCATCTCCAGCTCGGTAACAAACAGGCAGCCTTGAGTGATTTCCAGGCTGCTCTCCATCTGAATACGGATATGCCTGAAATATACCTAGGCAAGGGCAACGTCCATTTTGCCCTTGGGGACTTTCAAGGGGCAATCATGGAATATTCCGAAGTCTTAAAGCAGGCCCCTGACGATGCTCGGGCTTACTTTAATCGGGCCAGTGCCCAGGTGCTGAATGGGAATCGCAAATCTGCGATCGCAGATTACCAACAGGCTCACATCCTCTATACCGCCACCGCCGATCAGACCCACACCTGCAAGATTGACCGCCGGCTGCAAATTTTGACGGCGTAAAGACCACCTGCTTGCTTAAAGCCCCGGCTCCAGTGAACAATGGAGAGGAAAAGCTTGATGTTAAGCCATCAAGTTCAATCCCCCCATAGAATCCCGATCTGGAGAGCAACGTGACCCAACAATTTGACTATGACCTGGTAATTATTGGCGCTGGCGTCGGCGGTCATGGTGCAGCCCTACATGCAGTGGAATGCGGTCTAAAAACGGCCATTATTGAGGCAGCGGATATGGGGGGCACCTGTGTCAACCGAGGCTGTATTCCCTCCAAAGCCTTATTGGCAGCTTCCGGCCGGGTCCGCGAACTTCGAGATCAACATCACCTCACTTCTTTAGGCATTCAACTCGGCCAGGTCAACTTTGACCGGGGTCAGATTGCCGCCCATGCCGATACCCTCGTCGACACCCTACGCAATAACCTCACCAATAGCCTCACCCGTCTGAAAGTTGAAATTATTCAAGGATGGGGCAAAGTCGTTGGCAACCAGAAAGTCGCCGTCAAGTCCGATGCTGGAGACCAAACCCTGACGGCTCGTGACATTATTATTGCCAGCGGGTCAATCCCTTGGGTTCCCCCTGGGATTGAAATCGACGGCAAGACTGTCTTTACCAGTGATGATGCCATTCGCTTGTCTTGGCTTCCCGATTGGGTCGCCATTATTGGCAGTGGCTATATTGGTTTGGAATTTTCTGATGTTTATACAGCGTTGGGCAGTGAAGTCACCATCATTGAAGCCTTCGACACTTTAATGCCTGCCTTTGATCCGGATATTGCCAAAATTGCCAAGCGGGTCTTGATTGATCCCCGGGATATCGACACCCATGCTGGACGACTGGCCCAGAAAGTGACCCCCGGTTCCCCCGTGGTGATTGAACTCGCAGATATCAAAACCAAAGAAGTCGTAGACGTACTAGAAGTGGATGCCTGTTTAGTCGCGACAGGCCGAATTCCAGCCACTAAAAATCTGGGTTTAGAGTCCGTGAGCGTCGAAACCGATCGCCGGGGGTTTATTCCTGTGAATGATCGGATGCAAGTCTTGAAGGAAGATGAAGTGATACCCCATCTCTATGCCATTGGTGATGCCACAGGCAAGATGATGTTGGCCCATGCAGCGTCAGCCCAAGGCATTGTGGTGGTAGAAAACATTTGTGATCGACCCCGGGATGTGGACTATCGGAGTATCCCTGCCGCCGCCTTTACCCATCCAGAAATTAGTTTTGTGGGGCTTACCGAGCCCCAAGCCAAGGAGCTGGCCAAAACTGAAGGCTTTAAGATCAAAACAGTACGGTCTTACTTTAAAGCCAATTCCAAAGCCTTAGCTGAGAATGATGCCGATGGTCTTGCTAAGCTGATCTATCGCGAAGACACCGGGGAAATTCTCGGGGGTCACATCATTGGTTTACATGCAGCTGATCTCATTCATGAAGTCTCCAATGCTGTGGCCCAAG
>CALDHF010000070.1 GCA_937941595.1 uncultured Acaryochloris sp.
TTGTTGCAACTAAATAGAGCTTGTTGAGGGTAGTTTTTCAGATGTATGAAAGAGATACTCAGTCTTCCATTATTAACTCTGACAATGCTACCCCGCCTTAGCTATAGTTCCCTGACAGTTGTATCTAACCCAATCGGTAAACTGATTGATGCGGTTGAATCTGGAGATCTAGATACAGTCAAGAGTCTGATGGAGAAAGGGATAGATCCAGATATTTGTCACAACGGGAGGGCCACCCCACTTTACTTAGCTGCTCAACATGGAGAACTACTGATTGCCGAATTGCCGGTTGAGTATGGTGCAGATATTAACAATGGCCTCAATACTCATCAAGGCTGGAATCCTTTACTTGCAGCTGCTGTTAACAAGCATCCTGAAATCGTTGAGTTCTTAAAAGATAAAGGAGCTAAGGAAGGATTCCACTACTCAGCCTATTGCGGAAATAACAGTCAAGTACAGTCACGGCTAAACCAGGGAGAGCCTATTGCCAACACGCGTAATTGGGGGCTGTCTCCCTTGTTATTAGCTGTGCTGAATAAGCAAAAATCAACGATAGAATTATTAGCTCATGGAGCAGATGTTAATTCCTTAGACTGCTCTGCTAATACTCCACTCTGCTGTGCAGTGAATTAAGACGATCTAGATATGATTGACTTTTTGCTGGATCAGGGGGCAAATATTAATGCTGTCGGTATTCATCTCACTCCCTTAAAATTAGCCATTTCACTCGGTCAACTTGTAACGGTTGAACATCTTATTAAGAAGGGAGCAGATGTTAATCTCCAATCTCCATTAGAGAGGTCTGTTTGGGATGGATATACAGATATTGCTAAAGTCCTTTTAGAAAATGGGGCAGAAGTAGATCTACGTTCCTGGACTGGAGATCCGCCACTCCATACTGCCGTCGGCAGAGGTCATTTTGAGGTTGTTGAGTTATTGATCGAATACGGTGCCAATGTCAATAGCCTATCGACTATGGGTAACACTCCTCTGTGGCGTGCTAAAAACTATCCTGACACTTATTATTTGCTTCTGCACCACGGGGCAGAAGACTTTAGTCTCATGGAATCTCTTTAATATCAAGATCGACTAACGGCTTGCCCTTCGATTGGTTGCAGTCGATCGCATCGATAGACCAATACGCTTGAGTTTTTGATTCACTTCCAACACCCGCACCTTCACGACTTGCCCCACTTTCACAATCTGCTTAGGATCTTTCACAAACTGGTCCGCCATTTGGGAAATATGGACCAAGCCATCTTGATGCACCCCAACATCCACAAACGCACCAAAATTGGTGACATTTGTGACAATCCCTTCTAACTCCATTTCAGGTGTGAGATCCGTAAGTTCTGTAATCCCGTCTTTGAAGGTGGCGTACTTGAATTCTGCCCGAGGGTCACGACCAGGCTTTTCCAGTTCTGCCATGATGTCTTTGAGGGTAGGTTCGCCAATCGTATCCGTGGCATAGGTTTTGAGATCGCCCGGCCTCAGATGCGCTGGGATTTCTGCAATTTGGCTAAGGGGTAGTTCTAGATCGGCGCTGATGGTTTTGACGACGCCATAGCTTTCAGGATGGACAGCGGTATTGTCAAGGGGATTGTCGCCGGTGCGAATTCTGAGAAATCCGGCGGCTTGTTCAAAGGCTTTGGGGCCTAATTTGGCGACTTTGAGAAGCTGCTTTCGGTTTTTGAAGGCTCCATTTTCATTACGATAGGTGATGATATTGTTTGCGATCGCACCCGTAATCCCAGACACAAAAATCAGCAGTTCCTTGGATGCCGTATTCAAATCTACACCGACGTAGTTCACACAACTTTCCACCGTTTCTTCCAGCTTCTGCTTTAGCAGTTTTTGATCCACATCATGCTGATACTGGCCCACACCGATAGATTTGGGGTCGAGTTTAACCAGTTCGGCCAACGGATCTTGCAGGCGGCGAGCAATACTGATGGCCCCGCGAACGGTAATATCTAGGTCGGGAAATTCTGCGATCGCAATCTCACTCGCTGAGTAAATAGATGCCCCCGATTCATTGACCATAACTTTGATGGGCTTCCGATCTAGGGTCTTCAGTACCTCAGCGACAAAGGCATCCGTTTCCCGACCCGCCGTACCGTTGCCAATGGCAATCAGATCAATATTATGGGCGGTAATCAGCCGAGTCACGGTTTTAGCCGCCTGTTCGCGTTGCCCCGCTGCCTGATGGGGGAAAATAGCCTGATACTCGAGAAATTGGCCTGTATGATCGAGGGCGACAACCTTACAGCCTGTGCGAAAGCCCGGATCAATGCCCAGAGTAGGTTTCATCCCTGCTGGACTAGACAGCAAGAGTTCTCGTAAATTGGTAGCAAAGGTTTGAATTGAGTCGCGATCGGCAGCTGCTTTGCAGGTAGCCCGCACTTCTTTCACAACGGAGGGTTTAATCAGTCGGGTATAGGCATCTTTGACGACAGTCTGATAGAACTCCCGCACACCAGGAATTCTAGAGCGAATCACCCGTTCTTCAATCTCGCCTAAGGCGCTTTCTTCATCAATGACTAACTCCACTTTAAGAATCCCTTCTGCCGCACCCCGATACAGCGCCAGTAAATTATGGGCAGGGATACTTTTGGCTCGGGCCTGGTAACTCCGGTACATCTCAAACTTGGTGCTGCCTTCAGGATATTTCGATTTCACCTGAGAAACAAATTCTCCTACCTGAAATAGACGGTTTTTTAGGTAGGATCTAATCTCGGCCTGATCAGCCATTTCTTCTGCCAAAATATCTGATGCCCCACTCAAGGCATCTTCTGCCGACTCAACCTCTCTGCTGATATAGCGGGCAGCTTCCGTGGCCAAAGAGTGATTCAGAGTAGCAGTGGGTTTATTTAAAGCTTGGATCCACTGAGCCAGGGGTTCCAAGCCTTTCTCTTTGGCAATTGTGGCGCGGGTGCGTCGTTTGGGACGGTAGGGTAGATAAAGATCTTCAAGCTCGGTTTTCAACAGACAGGCTTCAATCTTGGCTTTCAGAGTATCCGTCAGCTTATTTTGCTGGGCAATAGACTCCAGAATAGTGGCTTTCCGTTCTTCAAGTTCGCTCAGGTAAGCAAAGCGTTCCGACAACTGCCGCAGTTGGATCTCGTCCATTTGCCCGGTCCGTTCTTTCCGATAGCGAGCTACGAACGGAATCGTGGCTCCTTCCGCAAATAAATCCAAGGCACTTTGAATGCGCTGAGCAGAGATTGACAGCTCTAGGGCCAGAGTGTGGACAATATTCAACATGGATGAGTATGTACGATCAATGCCAAGGTCACTCAACAGTTTAATCGCTTCTGTTCAGTAGAGATCAGGTAGAAGTATGCTGCCAACAGACTAGACACTCGATACACATAATTCCTGACTCTTTTCTCAGCTGGACTTGCAGTGTAGCCAAGAAAGATAGACCGGGTATTCTAGAAACTTTAGGCAATCTCTACAGGTTAGGTCTTATGCTTCAAGACAACACAATCTGGAATATGTATTTTTCTTGAAGATCACCCTTTGCCAAATAACTAACAGCATAGGTATCACCAAATTCATTAGACTCTATCTGCCTGATACAAATCACTCAACGCTACTATATTCAAAGCTTTAAAAAAAGAATACAGACACGTGAGGATAGATTTAGTCATAAATCAGCTTTTCTATTTTCTACTTCAACATAGTCATTATTGAGATCTGCGTCATCTCATCGCTCAAATTTGAATGAAATAGCCTTGTTTCTAATACAACTTTTAATAAATATTTTAGAATAATAAATTAGGCTATGAACAAAGACTATTGGCAAGCCGGTTAAAGATGGGTTTCCTAATCCAATAACTGACAGCAAAATACTAGAAAAAGAATGCGTATTTTTCCAGCCTAAATCCTTAATGAAACTATTATTGTAAGATGCAGCTACATGATTATAAGGAGAAATTCTTAGCATAAGAGTTTTATAGTAAAACTCCCACCCCTGCACTATTTTTTGTATCTCACTAGAGTCCCACCATGGCTTAAGTCCTTGAGAATGGATGAATGGTGGCAATCCAAACAAAAAGTTATGCAGACGCTCTTTTACAGAATAATGTATTGGTCCAAAATATTGGATAATATCCTTGCCTCTGCGGAAAAAATCAACCGAAACCCAAGCAAAGTCACGGCTTTCAAGAAGAGAAGCTAAAACATCTTGATCACTTCTCATATGTAAAGGTCTTGTATAGAAAGGTTCTCTTTGAGAGCTTTTGTAGGTGTTACTTTCAAGCAGCTCTTTCCATTTCTCAAGCAAAGATATATGCTTGATATTTGCACGTATGACACCACTATTAGGGCTAAAAGAAAGTGATTTTCCGACTTCAAGTCCCCAGCTTTTTGTCCTTTCTCCACAGCGATCATAAGCGTGATTACTGGGTTCTTCAGTCACTAAAAATGCAGAACTTGAGAAGCCTTCCAAATTGTTGCGAAAATCATTACTGAGAATAATATCAGAGTCAATCCACCACACTTCTTGATAGCCTTCTGCTAGAAGAGAAAGTAAAGCTTGTGGTTTCACGTTCCAACCAGAAACACCTGGGAACGCAGTTGTTCGAAGTTCTATATTAGGGAATTGCCTTATATAGATTTTGAAGTTTTCTGTGGCTGGTGGATAAGTAATTATTGTTTTGATATCAGGACAGTGCTTTGAGATGCTTGCAGCTAATAATTTCACAGCAATCTCTTCACTAGAGCGATCTTCGGCAATACAAATAGCTAACATAGTATTTTCGTTATTGCTCATGAAGTGAAAACTCCAATATTTTTGAGTATCTAGAACCTATGCCTCACCCAAAAATCTTGAACATTTTACGAAGGTTTAGCTTTAGGATTTGATGTATAACCGGTGAAATAGTCTTTGATTGGGAGTGAGCAACAATAAAAAAATTTCTTGAATAATCATTTTGTGCAAGAAACTTGTTTTTTATGCCTTAACTGGATTAGGCAATAATCCCAATTTCACAAGGTTCCTTTTCACAGGTCTACCCAAATATTTTCTGACAAAATTTTGATAGCCTACTTTTATGTCATAACCCATAAGAATTCTATCTGCATCCATCATCAGCTCTTCGCGCAGCACGTATTTATTGTCATGCGCATCATAATCAAGCTGAGATGAATCAGCAACTCTACTACGCCAATTCCAGAAATCATCACTACCTTGAATATTGGCAGTCAGATCTTTCCATTGGTACTGCATCTCTTGAGGGAAAAGATTCCTATCCGTCAACGCTCGACGAGTATCAAGGCGCTTTTGAATCTGTTCAGGAGATCGGTACCGATAGTTTTTTAACCATATTCGAGTTGGGAAGGCATCTCCTTTAAGTCCTGTTGGCCAGTCTTTATAATCACTTCTAAGAAAGCATTCAGACTCCTCTGGCCACCTTAAATCGTGATGATATCGAAAGAAACGAATCTCTGATAAATCAGTTCGATAGTAGCGACACTTTTCTTCCACTGAAACAGTGTCTGCATAGGCAGAGGGATCGTGACGATACATTTCAAAATCTTTATCGGTGAAATAGTACGTAAACATAGCTGCACAAGCAACTCCAAATTTTGGAGGTATCTTGCCCAGAAATAATCGTGGATCATCAATATAGATTTCATCTGCATCTAAACGACAGCACCAATCACCTTCATTGAAGTTATTCCTGTAGTGATTAAAGATTTGCCCACGCAGGCCACTACTCCATCGACAGGCATCTTTTTTGAAGGGAATAACCTGTTGATAATCCTGGGACAGACGGATAACTTGCTCCCAAGTTGAATCAGTGCTGCCATTGTCAAATACATAGATATAGTCAGACCATGCAGTTGCTGCTGTTAGAACCTGCTCTACGACATCTGACTCATTCTTAACAATACACATGCTGTGAATCTTCATGATTTCTGTGCGTGCCTCCAAGAAATGTAGGTTGTGTATAGAACTATGAATTTTGGGCCAATAAAATCACTGAAATCATTAGAAACAACAGCCGACAAGACCATTAACATAGGTCATCTTTAGGCCGTTAACTTGTGACTTTTGACACATTTTCCATATTTTTAAGCTAAATAGATATGCCGCATTTTTTTATTCAAATGTATAAAATTCTGAAAATAATTTGATTAATGCGATATCATTCTTAAAAAGAAATAAAATGGTTATGCACCAAAAATATTTCCAAGTGAGCTTTCTTAAGCTATCAGTTTCCCAGAAAATATTTACGCACGTCTTAACCTTTTTTTTACATACCTTTAACTAGCTATTTAAAAATCCTTAAGAGAATTTTAGAGAATTTGATTTAACAATCTCAGCTTTGTCAGCAAATGCCGAAGTCAATGGTACTAAAGTCAGGAGACTAACAAGACTTCAAGCTCATTCAAAATAAAAACGGAAGTGATTTTTGCACCTACCAATCTATAGCGATGGGCAAACTTCTCGAGTTGAAATTTCTATTATTTCATTGCCGTTTGCTGCAAACAGAATGTTAGTGCTAGCAGAAATAGTCTTCAAATCTATATATTCCAAAGCTTTTCGCTTAACTCTTGCCTCAGGGATCCTCGATGTGCAAGCCAGAGTTGCTAGAATTCACAGCAGCGACGATTTGGACAAGAGAGAGTACTCAAGGACCGATAGAGATTTTGAGCGTTTATGTCTAAACCTATTTTCCTGGCAGAAGTAACGAGAGGATACACCCCAGCTATATCCAAAACTTTTTAGAAGTACTAATCAAAATAAAATAGAGTTGTGCCAACACTTTATAGGGTCTATGAAGACTAACCATCGCCGATGCATCAGTTGTCGTTCTGTCGCTCCCAAGTCCGAATTTTGGCGAGTGGTGCGCGTCTACCCTGACCGAACGGTTCAGCTCGATCAAGGCATGGGCCGCTCGGCCTATCTTTGCCCTCGGGATGACTGCCTGAAAGCCGCTCAAAAGAAGAATCGATTAGCTAAAGTGTTAAGAACGAAAGTACCAGACAGCATTTATCAAACCCTCTGGGATCGACTGTCTGCTGCAACGGATAGCGCTTAACGGGAGGGGCCAGAATATTGTTGGGCAACCGCAGGCAGAACGTTGGCAGAGCCGCCATTTGCGATAGCTAATTCTTCCACCAGCATCCGCTCATAAATCGTCATTAAATGTGGGGTAACTTTATTGCTTTCAATACCGTAGCCCAGACTGGTCCAGGTCCCTGAGAGACGTTCTAAGACCGTTTGTAGTTGCCCATCTTCCAAAAGTTGCGGAATGTCTGCCCCCCAGTAATTGCCATCATCCAACCAAGCGTGCACAACCTGATCTTGATATTCTGGGGCAAAGCTATAGCGCCGCCAAAGCCATTCACCACTGGGAGACGGATGATATTTTTCTGCCGTTTCTAACCAAGTGGTGGTAATAAACTGGTAGCGCCCTGCGGCTGTCGTACAGAGACCTCGGTTGGGACCCCAGCGAATGGAAATGCAGCGGTCGGGATGCTCCGTTAAATCTTCAATATGGCTGCCCCCATACAGCACAGTATAGGGACTGGCATCATTAGATTCACTCGCGGAAATGGTCCGCATCAATGCTCGCACATGGGGATGACCTCCAGACATAGCTAGAGGGGCAATTTTCCCAGGTTCTGTAGTTGGCCAGGTTAAACTTTTAGGGTCAAATTTGGGTAAGACAATGGCAACGCCCACCCCCGTCAGCATGATCAAAATGACACCCAGACGCCAGCCCATTCGATAGAACGGTTTCGATTGTTGCGGGGAGGAACTAGACGTCAACGATCAACTCCTAAAAAACTGACGCGGCTGGGGCAATAGAGCTTGCTCGCAAATCATGGTTCCCTAGCTCTATCGTTTTCAAACACAGCTTGAGTCAATATACTCATTTAAACACTAGCAAATAAGTCAGGGATTGGCCGGTCAAGGGCTTCGGGTGGCGCTACAATTTCAACAATCTTATTGTAGGATGCAGAGGCTGTCAGGGCTTCAATACAAACCTGAGCAACTTTAGTTCGAGGAATACTGCCTTCAAAAAGAGTATCAGGGGCAGACATGACAATGGAATTATCGTTATCTTCGTTCTTAAGACCACCGGGTCGAACAATGGTATAGGTTAAGCCGCTGTTTTGGATATATTGCTCTGCTTGCTTTTTCCAAACCAACACTAGGAAAAAGAGGTTCAAAGGATGCAGCAGTTTGGAGGTACACAGAGAGGACACTAAAACAAAATGCTCGATGTTCTTAGCTTTAGCTACATCAACTAGGTTCTTGGTGCCTAGATAATCTACCTGTAAAGGGGCAAAGGGATTGAATCCAGGGGCTGCTCCCGTGGCACAGAGAAGGACGTTGCAGTCTGCGATCGCATCCCGTAACGTATCCATATCCAAAATATCTCCCACTACCAACTCGGCAGCATCAGGCAAAATTGTTTTAGCTCTATCAAGATCGCGCACCAGCGCCCGCACTGGAATGCCCTGTTCAACCAATTGTGCAACAATCCGACGACCCGTTTCTCCTGTCGCGCCAGCTACAAATGCTTTCATTTTCTTATGTTCCCTGTGTCGTCAAGATATACAGAAGTTCTCGTAGTCACTGGTTAGAGACTGACTGCTCTCTAAGTGTAACGAGAGGATAAGGTTGATGGGGAGTAACCCCAGTAGATTTCTACACATCAGCCCTTTTGATATCATCAAAACCCTAGGTCGCTGTCTTAGTATGCATCTTTGTTACATAGCCAATCCCAACAGTGTCCACACATTACGTTGGGTGCAAGCCCTCCATCATCGTGGCTATAAAATCACCTTATTGTCCCCCCGGCCCTGCCTCAAACCGACCATTGCAGCCTATGTTGATCTGATTGATCTCTCCCCTACCTTTACCCAGAATTCTCGAGTTCAATATTTGCTGGTCGCGGCTAAAATTCGTCGTACTGTACACCAATTAAGCCCCGATATACTCCATGCCCATTACGCCAGCGGCTATGGTTTTCTGGGGCAGTTATGCAATTATTCCCCATACATTATTTCTGTGTGGGGGTCAGATGTCTTTAGTTTCCCTAGAAAGTCATTGCTGCATAGATACATCTTGTCGGCCAATCTCAACGCTGCCGACTATATTGCCTCGACCAGTCAAGTTATGGCCCAGGAAACATCCCAATACTTAAATACCAAGAGAGAGATCCAAATCACACCCTTTGGTGTTGACACCCATTATTTTTCACCCCCCGTATCCTTCAGGCAATCTGACAATGGAGATTTAACGATCGGTTCGATTAAGTCTTTGGAGCCAGTGTATGGGATGACTAAGCTTGTTCATGCTTTCATCACACTTGCGCCTAGATATCCAAAGTTGCGCTTATTACTGGTCGGAGATGGTAGTCAGCAGTCACTCCTCAAAAGTATGATTGCATCTGCTGGATTGGCGGAAAGAGCTCAAATCGTCCCGTCCATCCCCCATGACTCAGTTCCCCAATATCTAGCCCAGATTGATATATTTGTTGTCCCTTCTAATCAAGAGTCTTTCGGTGTTTCAGCTCTCGAAGCATCATCATCAATGCTGCCTGTGATTGCCAGTGATGTGGGTGGCTTGCCAGAAGTTGTTGTTGATAGCGAGACTGGGTTTTTATTTGATGCTGCCGATGTTGATCAGTTGATCCAAAAATTAGTTGTTTTGATTGAGAACCCTAGCCTCCGGCGGGCATTTGGACAGCAAGGTCGTCAATTTGTTCAAGAACAGTATGAATGGCAAGATTGTGTGACTCGCATGTGTGATTTGTATGCCCGCATACAGCACAACCCTGATTCATAACTGTCAGCTCTGGGAATAAAGCCCTTGTTCTCAGGCTTCTCCATCGAGGTCTTTGATCCCCCTCAGCCCAGCTCACATGTCCCTAGAGCCGTTTTTGCAAAACCCGCTCTAACTGCTTAAAATTCTCCAAGACTTTCCCTATCCCTAAAATAACGCAACTATAGGGATCAGCCGCGACGTGTACCACCAACCCTGTCTCATAACTAATCAGGGCATCTAGTCCCTGAAGCATTGCACCTCCGCCCGTAATCACAATCCCTCGATCAATCAAGTCAGCCGCCAATTCAGGCGGAATTTTTTCTAACACTCTCAGAATGGCAGCAATGATCCGGGCAATTGTTTCGGCTAAGGCTTCACGAATTTCTGAACCTTGGAGAACAACACTTCCCGGTAAACCTGAGAGCATACGCAAGCCTGAAATTTCTAAGGTGGCTTCGTCATGTTTGGGATGAGGATAGACCGTACCGATCCTGATCTTGACCGTTTCGGCTGTTTTTTCACCAATCAATAAGTCATGGTTCTTTTTGACATGGCGACAAATGATTTCATCAAAGGTGTTCCCCGCTATGCGAACAGACTCTGCAACAACGGTGCCCATATAGCTAACCACCGCAATTTCAGTGGTCCCACCGCCAATATCAACGACCATATTGCCGATGGGTTCTTCTACAGGTAAGTCTGCCCCTAACGCCGCAGCCAGCGGTTCATCAATGAGGTATACTTCTCTAGCTCCAGCCTGGGCTGCCACCTCAGACAAGGCTCGCTTTTCAATACTAGTAGACCCCACAGGGCTACTGATAATCACCCGAGGATAGAGCAGGGTTTGTCCTTTTTGGGCTTGTTGCATAAAATGCTTGAGCATCGATCGAGCCAGGTCATAGCCCACAATCACCCCGTCAGCAAGGGGACGACTCACCACAATACTGGATGGATTACGTCTCCACATCGCCTCTGCTTCACTGCCAATAGCCAGGAGCGTATTATTAGTCTGATCTGAGGCGACTACAGAAGGTTCTCGCAGGACAATACCTTGATCGCTGAGATAAATGAGGGTATTTGCAGTCCCCAGATCAATGCCAATGCCATGGGATAAATGATTTAACGGACCCAAACCTGCAAACCTCCATGACAGTATTCACTTAACCCCGGTACTCTACCGGATAATCAAGTCTAACGAACTTCAGTTAAACCCCTGATGTGATCCCCAAATCCCTTGATTCAGTCTAGCGGTCTCTCTCGTCCTTTCGCTAATGATGACTCACAAAAGTGCCTGATCTACTCGAACCAGTCAAAGGTTGAACGTTCTTTTCGTAACTGGGGTTCGGGTGCAAAGGCCAACCATAGCGGAAATTGCAAGATAGCCAAGCTGACTTCTTCTTCAGCGTCATCTATCAGAATCAACGGCAGTTGTTCTTCTTTTACCAGCCGATCCGCTTTCTGAGCCAAAGCGTCTGGCGACTCAAACAAAATCAAACCTCGCTCTGGTCCAAAATCTGAGCGATCAATCCCCAGACAATCCTGCAATCCCCGCCGCCAATCCCCGAGACGTTCTGGGGAGTTTGCCAAAATCAAGGTCCGCACGCTGCTCCCGTAAAGCTGGCGCAGAATAGAAATCGTGGCGGAAGACACCAAAATATTTTGCAGGCGGCTACTCAGGGTCCGCAAGGCTCCCCGACCGCCAAAGGTAAAAAACCAACTGGCAACGCGTTCTGCATGAATGGGCTCAAAGGTTCGACGCAATTGCCATGGGGGACCATAGTAATTGGGATTAGTACGATATTGGTCCAAAATTTCGCGAATTTGCCGAGTTTCTTCATCAAATTCTTGGGTAGCAAATTGCGGGACAGACCGTTTCTGTGGAGGAGCAGAACGCTGAGGAGGAGCAAAACGTTGTCTTTGAGAGGCAGGATCTCGAGGAGGCCGTTGCTGCTGGTCAGGAGCTGGAGCGACGGCCTCAGGACGGCGGGGAGCTGGCTCCGGTGGGGCAGGCTTGGGTGCTGCTTTAGGAGCAAGCTCTAGTTTCTCAGCCGCAATCACCAGATCCTGTAAACTCGTCACCAAATAATCATGAAATCCATGAACACGAATAGCGAGATCTTGAGAAACGCCCGCAAAACTTTGGCGCATTTCGGTCTGTACCCGTTCTTGACGACGTTCCAGCTGATCTACGGCTATTTGCAAACTCTGCTTTCGCTCTTCCAGGGTTTTGAGATGATCGTTGGCAAACCGTTCTAAAGCCGTTTGAGTGGCAGAGAGTTGCTGCTCAAGGAGTTTCGCTTTAGTACCTCTGAGTTCAGCAATTTCAGCCCGAAGTGTGCGGGCCTCTTTTTGCAATTGCTCTATAGAGGGGGTGTCGTTAGAAGCGATACCTGAAGAATCAGTCACGTTGAAAGAGTCCAATTGAAATCAGTAAGTGGGACAAAAATGGTCAGTAGCTATCGAGTACCCTACATCAGTTCCGGGGGCAGCGCTCTTCTAGACAGCTAACCAGCAGGCGAGGGTCAAACAGCATCGGCATGAAGTGAATGCTCTTGACTTCTTTGAAATAAAACAAAATCGGGACAGGGGGGAATAAAATCTGCCAATCTTGCCAGTCAGAATAGGGAAACTGGCGAAGCTGTTGATCGCCCCGATAGAGTTCGAAGGCAGTCGCTGTAAACCGAATCTGGATGGTGGCGGCCTGAAATCCCAAAAAACTTCCTAAGAGCACAAAGGGAAGGCAAAGCCAAGGATTGATAAAGGCGAGAGCAATCCCTAGGATCACAACTCCGATCGGCACCCAATAGCGGGGTTCTAGAACTATCGTAGATTGTGTTTTGGAAGCCTGAGAAACAGCCATGGCGCTATTGCAAATTTAATTTTTGACAAACTAATCTTCATTTTAAGGGGTTCTGCTTCACAAGTTCTGGAGGGCAGCCCCTCCGGAGCCTTGAAACATGATCCATGACAGAAAAAAGTTCGTCATAAATATAGACATCAACGACGTTACCACTGCTGCTGTGGTTGATTGTCCTACCCCTTTGGCACCCCCAGAAGTGGTCAAGCCCCAGCTGGATCCTACAATTGCAAGAATGCCACCAAAAATAGCAGCTTTAATCATGCAATTCCAGATATCCCACACATCTAAAAAACTATGGACTGAATCTAAGAAAACGCTATAAGGAATACTATACAAACTGCCAGCAACAACCATTCCCCCCGCAACCCCTGCCACCAAGGACATCAGCGTCAAAATCGGTAACATCAAGGCACAAGCGAGTAATCGGGGAACCACCAAATAATCAATAGGATCGGTATCCAGCATTTGTAGGGCATCGATTTGTTCAGTAACTCGCATCGTCCCAATTTCTGCGGCAAATGCGGAACAGACTCGACCCGCAATAATCACAGCCGTTAAGACGGGGGCAAGCTCTCGGGCCAGGGCCAAGGCTAAAACCCCACCGACGGTTTGCACCAATCCGAAGGCAATAAATTCTCTGGCCACTTGAATGGTGAACACCATGCCCACAAAAGTAGCGGTCAGTAAAGCCACTAATAGCGATTCTGGTCCCACTATCGCCATCTGTTCAATCGTATTGCGGCGGTGAATCTTCCCTCGGAGAAGATGGATCACAACCTGGCCTCCAAGAAAGATGGCTGCCATCAAACGACGAATCCAAATGTTAAACCCGGTGTACGCCAAAAACGATTTCACAAACACTTAAGCATGACTACAACCAATAGAGCTAGGAGGTATTGGTATTAAATAAACCATACTGCTTCATTGCTTTACGAGTAGTGGCGACCGACCACCACCAACATCCTACTTTGGTAGTGGAAATTATGGTGTTGCAGACAACTATTCAATCAGCAGACACAAGCTTTAGATGTTTAGGAATCTTGCCAAAAGCTGTTTGCTTCCCATTGGCTATACCCTCAGTGAACCTTATCCTGTCTACTTAAGAACGCTGTTGTTGTGACCAAACGCGGGTGGGTAGTCCCCTTACATAGATAAATCCTTCTGCTGCTTTATGGTCGAAGCTATCTTCAGCTCCGTAGGTCGCTAAATCAGGTGTATACAGAGAATGAGGTGATTGGCGACCAACCGTAGTTGCGGTTCCTTTAAATAGCTTGACTCGAATAGTACCAGTGACTAGTTTTTGGGTTTGCTGAACAAAGGCATCCAAGGCTGCTTTCAAGGGACTATACCAGAGGCCGTTATAAACCAATTGGCTGTAGGTCTCTTCAATACCCCGCTTGTAGTGGGTAACATCAGCGATCAGGGTGAGGCTCTCTAGATCTCGGTGGGCTTGGATGAGTACCAACAGTGCTGGGGCTTCATAGATTTCTCGGGACTTAATGCCTACCAAGCGGTTTTCTATCATATCAATGCGGCCAATCCCATGTTTGCCCACCACTTGATTGAGATGCTCCACTAGAGCAACAGGACTGAGGGACTCACCATTTAACTGAGTGGGAATACCCTGCTCAAAGCCAATGTTGATGTACTCAGGCTGATCAGGCGTGTCAGCCATGGCCTGAGTCATATCAAAGACTTCTTCTAAGGGTTCAACCCAGGGGTCTTCTAAGGGACCAGCTTCTACACTCCGCCCTAGTAAGTTGCGGTCGATACTATAGGGAGAGGATTTTTTGACGGGGGACTGCACCCCGTATTTCTCGCCATAGGCAATGGTTTCTTCGCGACTCATACCCCATTCACGGGCAGGCGCGAGAACTTTGAGATCGGGATTGAGAGCGGCAATAGCAACATCAAATCGCACCTGATCATTGCCTTTGCCTGTACAGCCATGGGCCACTGCATCAGCACCATGGGTTTCTGCGGCTTCCACCAAGAATTTGGCAATTAGGGGTCGAGCTAGGGCTGTCGATAGGGGATATCGGTTCTCGTAGAGGGCATTGGCTTGAATGGCCGGAAAGGCATAGTCAGAGATAAAACTCTGGGTGGCATCGGCAATCAAGGACTGGGCGGCTCCGGCATCCAAGGCTTTTTTGCGGATCGGCTCTAGCTCATCCCCTTGGCCTAAATCAGCAGCCAGGGTGATCACTTCTTCAACGCCCCACTCATGCTTGAGATACGGAATACAAACGGAGGTATCGACGCCCCCGGAATAGGCCAATACAACTTTTTTAGCACGCCCCATGATCGCTTGTTCCCTGCAAAACTGCGTTCCCTATTATGCAGGGTTAAAGGTCAGATTGCTACCAAGTATTAGGAGCCATGGACGAAAACTAGCGATGTATTGGAAATTACCGGACTTCGATATTCAGAATTTTCTTGGGAAGCAATAGTAGTGGTTGTTCGTGAAACAGTGATAGTGGCTAATTTCTAAAATATTGGTTTTTGATTTTCTCTTGAGACGGTATAATTCTCAGCTTTCTCAGGTAACTCTCGTATAAATCTCAGCAAACTCCAATAGTTCCCTTAGATAAACATCATTAACATCTCATACTCCCTGCTTATATTAATGGTAGAGAGAGGCAGCATCGTTTGGCCAAAGTACACAACTACCCTGACATATAAGAGATTTGTTGAACTTGCTGACAACAATGCAGCAAATGTAGATACATACCAATCAGCTTTCATTGAGCCAGACTCAGTAGGAAAAGAGGATTGTTCAAAGCATAGATTAAATGCGCATCTCTCACCGGCTCAACTTAATAGATACTTATTAAAATTTATAAGAAGCAAATTTCATGGCTAACTTAATCGAGTTTCAAATTTCGGTGCAAGACGATCAAACAACAGATGACACATTGATCGATCTTTTGGCTCATCTAGCGATGGATCTGGAACGTCAGAATGCTGTTGTCACCCCTGCTCAGTGTCCTCAAACAGGACGCTTTTCTAAAGAAGATAGAAGCAGTAGTCTGCTAAATATTGGAATTGATCGGGATAATTGGTCAACCTGCAGTCAGTGGCTTTACGAGCGCTTGATGGGGACCACGACCAAGGTGAAATTTGATCATGGAGATTTTGAATTTGCATTTCAGGAACGCGATCACCAAGATCAGCAACCCGCTCACCAAGAATTTGAAGTCTTAGTTAACTGGATGGAAACATCTAGAAGAGTGCTACATGCTTAAGAGGCACGACTAATGCTGACCACCCCACGCGTCACCAGGGTGATATATCACCCGCCCTACGTGGGGCCTGCGTATAAATCCAAAGCCAAGAACCGATCCAGAGGACGATACATCCAATACATCGAACTAGTTGGATCTAGGCTCGTCTTTTGAAAGCCCAACATCGCCCCCATCTTTTCGTATAGGGGGTGAATTACCAAGGTATGTAGGTCACAGAGATGGGGAAAATCCTGTTGCATTCGCCGTAAGGTTTCCTGGGTATCGATTAGAAATGGGATTTGATACTGGTCCCAATAGAGCGGGTCAATCATCCAGCTCCGCACGTAGACCGACACACAGTTTGGATCACCCGGCGTTGCCATTTGGAAAGGATCCACCTCCGTCAGCGTACTGAGATGTAGACCCTTACTCGGTGCCGAGAAGAAATTAACATCAGAGTTACTATCCGTCGGATATAGCAAATAAAAGCCTACAGGATTAAGGGTATTGACTTGCCGCAGCACTCTCATACCTGTTCCATATTGCTTTGCCCATTGCCGGAGTTTCAGCGTAATTCGGTGCGGAGCCGTCTCGGAGTTCTGGTTCATCCAGTTATAGTTGCGAGCCAACAAATTAGCCACTGGAATGGTATCGCAGCGGGGGTCAAAGTCATCGGTTTTCAGCTCGACGGTCTCTTCGGATGCATCCCAACCTTCGGGCATCGGCTGGATTTCGATCCAGGTGGTATTGCCATCAAACTGTTTTTGAATTAGACCGAGGGCTGCTAGCTTATCCAGCATCATCCCGGCAGCGCGATCGCTGCCTTGATCCTTATCAAAGTAAAACAGCTCTGCCGCTTGCCGATGGGTACAGATAACTTTTTGAGTGGGCAAGACCAGTTCTTTTAGGGGAGGCCGCAAACGGGAATTATCGGCTAACTGCTCCTGCACTAGGGCATAAATCCAGAGGCGCACAAAGCTCTCTGCCCGGACCCGAGTTAGCCCTACCCGCTGAATCAATTTTGCGACGATGTGCTGCTGCTGCTCTGAGGACCACCATTGATCCAGATCTTCAGTCTGCAATGACTTCACCTCACTTCACCCTAATTCAGTATAGTTCTCGGCCCTGATATTGCTTCAAAGCCCTACGTAGAAGTCATTGTGACCTCACTAGGATAGAAGCCAGAATGCAATTAATCAAACACAGCCCTACGGAGGCCATCATGAGCGACAAAAAGTACACCACTCCCACTGTCCACACCAACGCTTGGATTGC
This sequence comes from uncultured Acaryochloris sp., assembly GCA_937941595.1. Classification (GTDB taxonomy): domain Bacteria; phylum Cyanobacteriota; class Cyanobacteriia; order Thermosynechococcales; family Thermosynechococcaceae; genus Acaryochloris. Next base: position 17,153 of record CALDHF010000070.1, read on the forward strand.
CCAAACCTGGATATCCTTCACCGTTTCTATTGTTGCGACAGGTATTGGCATTATCTATATGCCCGTCAATACCTGGATGAAAGGGTATTTAGGCATGGGTAGCTTATTTTCCATTGGCTCTACGATCAGCTTGTCCAAAACCATCCGCGACGTTGAAGAGTCAAAGCGGGTGATTAGCCGTCTCGACGAAGCCAAGGTCGAAAAAATGTTGGCGGAATATGACCCCTACAACAAAGTGGTCTAGTCCTTGCACAACTTTGTTCAACTCATCATTTAAGGCCTTTCAATATGCTTCTGACTCATCCTCTCACAACGTCCCGCAATGCCTTCAATCTTGGTAAAGGCGTCCTTTCACTCCTTCGCAATCCCAGCAATACCGAATCTGTTTACGACATTGAAGATGGACTCTACGGTACCCAAGCCATGCAGTTAGCGGTGGACTTTATCCAAACCGATGCCAATACCGCTCAATTGGTTCAAGACCGCTATCTTGCCCCTTCGCCGGATTTAGAAACTCTGTTGCAATACCCCCAAGACTCCTTGGGCTATTGCTATGCATCGACCCTCACAAAAGCTGGATTTGACCCCGAGTTTTATCGTGCGATCGCAGTGCAAGACGACGCCAGCTATATCCTCCTCCGACTGCGACAAACCCACGATATTTGGCACCTAATGACTGGATTTGGCACCGATGTCGCCGGAGAATTGGGCCTCAAAGCCTTTGAACTCGCCCAAACTCGTCGCCCGATGGCCTTAGTCCTGCTCACCTTTGGCTTACTCAAGGCCTTGATAAAAACGCCTGATGCCCTTGCCACCCTATTACCGACGATTTCTCAGGGGTATCAGCTAGGACTACGAACCCACCCTCTATTGTCCCAAAAGTGGGAAGAGCAATGGGAAAAGCCTCTCCAGCAGTGGCAACGAGAGCTGGGCTTCACTAGCTGAAATCTTCGGCAGTCCAACGCACACTCGGGACTGCCTAATTGATTCAATCAAGATCTAAGGAACGTAAGACTATGAAATATATCGTCATCGGTTTGTTAGCCTTCCTCGTTTTAATTATTCTGGCTGGATATGGTGCCGTGAGCTGGGTTGATATTGCCACCATTCAGTTTTTGGATTGGATTATGGGTATCGCCATTTTTGGATGGTTAGTCACCATTACCACGGTTCCCTGGAACGTCCATTTTCAAGCTCGAGAAGTAGTCGCTGAAATTGACCTTTCCCTAGAACAAGGGATTCCCATTGATCCAGAACAGCATCAATATGCCGTAATGGTGGGTCGAAGAAGTCTATGGGTTGCTTTGGCCTTGCATGGTGTATCTGCAGCGGGTCTTTTCGCTCTAGCCTGGTGGCACATTAGCGCCATTGGCTATTTAGGTTCCCTAGCCGCTCTACTATTAACCGTATTGCGTCCTAGCCTTCGCGCCTATCATTTTCTGGCGAAGCGCCTATCGATGATTCAGCGCCAATGCAGCTATCCTCGCGAAGATGTATTAGAGTTGCGGGGCCGGGTGGCAATGCAGGAAAAACAAACTGAATGTCTGACTCAACAGCTCAACCTAGACGATCCAACCTCTTGGATCAGTGATCAACAGCGGCAGTGGGAGTCTGTCCGTCAAGAGTTCAGTCGGATGATGACGGATCTAGAAACCCTAAAGGCCAATAATCAGGTGGAACATGGTCAGTTGGCGAGGGATACGGAGACTGCGATCGCAACCCTCAGCGAAGACGCTCAATTTCTCAACCAAGTCCGGGACCTCATCCACTTCGTCAAAACCGCTTAGCCCTATCCAGCAAGCTATCTTAAACATCAGTTACCCTGAGTACATCGCTTGTTTTTTAGCATTGTCATTCCCACCTATAATCGGCTGCCCATCTTGCAAAAATGTTTGGCAGCCCTGTCCCATCAGCACTTAGCAGCTCCACATACCTACGAAGTGATTGTGGTTGACGATAGCTCTACTGACGAGACCGTCCCTTGGTTACAAGGGCAGTCATCCCCTCATCTCTGCTGGGTTTGCCAATCCCATCAAGGTCCAGCCGCAGCCCGCAATCTTGGGTTGCAAACGGCTCAAGGCGATACCCTCGTCTTTATTGATAGCGACTTGGTCGTCACAGAGAACTTTCTACAAGCCCATATCCAAGCCTTACAGCAAGCTCAGCAACAGCTAGGCCATGATCGCCTGTTTACCTATGGGCGTGTGATTCAAACCTGTAACTTCGCAGATCCAACCTCTGAACCCTATAAACTCTCTGATTATTCAGCCGCCTATTTTGCCACCGGGAATGTCGCCATTGGCCGCCATTGGCTGGAGATCGCTGGAGGGTTCGATGCCAATTTTCAGCAATACGGTTGGGAAGATTTGGAGTTAGGGGTCCGCCTCAAGCAGCTCGGATTAAAGTTGATCAAAGCTCCTGCTGCCGTCGGCTATCACTGGCATCCACCATTCACCCTCGACCAACTGCCTCAACTCATTGAACAAGAACAACAACGGGGCCGGATGGGGGCCAAATTCTATCTCAAACATCCCACAGTCCAGGTGAAACTGATGATCCAAATGACGCTATGTCACCGACTGCTCTGGGGCCTGCTGACTGCCAATGGTAGATGGAATGAGCAGACCTGGTCTCCGCTTTTGCAATATCTGATCGAGCATCATCATTTCCAGTTAGCCTTGGGAATTGCTCGGATTTTTCTAAATTGGTATCAAGTCCAGAGCACCTACAGAGCCTATGCCCAACTTACCGCTATGGATATCAGAGGAAACGAGTAATCTCATTCTGGCAGCCAGCTCGGTTGTGCATGGAGACGTTAACGCAGAAAGCTATCTGCAAGCCACAGCATCACAAACATCACACAGCTGAGAATGGCTTCAGGCTGAACAGGATCTGTTTGCAAACCCGTTTGCAGCAATGCCGAGCCAATCAGTGCCCCCACTCCTATAGCAGCAAGGGTGAGTAAAAAAGCTCGTCCTAATTTTTGTTCTTTGCGATTGAGCCAGTACAAACTAAAGCCAACCCCTAAGGCTAGAAGAAATGCCAAGGTATCAACGGAGGCAGCCAGCAGGGCAAAGCCTGACAAGGCGGTATAGCAAGCACCCACAATGGCCACTTCTTGCAGATCCGGTTGATCCAAAGACTGTTGAAACCAGGTCGGAGACGGGCTAATTTGCGGCATGTTCAGCTTGGGCGTTCTTTTCTCCGCCAAACGCTCAGCAAAACGAATCCCTTCTGGGACCTTAATTTTGCCCTCTTGCCGTTTTCGCAACCGATCCATCAGTACAGAGTCATAGGCCGCTTCTACATTTTGCCGAGACTTTTCATCCTCAGGATGCAATTCAATCATGCGATCGCGGGCAGTTTGGATATCTTCGAAAGATGCATTTTCTGCAACTTCTAGGATTTCATAAGGATTTTGCTCACTCATGCGCTTGTCTTCCATTGCCCTAACAACTTAGCCGACTCTCATTTTGGTTCACATCTGGGTTGTCAATCAACACCCACTCAACATTCTTTTCAAGAAAGAATCACCTCTACACCCTAATATGCTTAATTTACTCTTGCACATAACTTTCAGAATCTTTTTGAACTCCAGAGTAAAAAACAGCCCATCTGGAGGTAAAACTTAACATTATTTAGTTAAAAAGGGGCTTCATCTGTATTTACCTGAGATTGCAGAAAATCTAAAAATTCCAGCAATTCTTGATCCGTAAGATGCTGGCGCGAACGCTTGTCATAGGTTTGCTGCAAATGTTGCCGTCCCTTAGCACTGGTCCACCCCAAACGTTTTAGCTCTACATCCGTTTGGGCAAGGATTTCAGACAAATCCATAGGCGACGATGCCGCCGGGGTGGACTTCCGTTTCTGAGCAGCGGGCTTGGCTTTACTCCGGCGATTACCATTCGCAGAACGTCGAGGTGGAACGTTTTGCTCCTCAAATTCTGGGGGCATCTCAGCCATCCGAGACTGCGCACTAGAGTCAGGGCTATCCCAATCAGGGGCAGAATCCAAAGCCCGATTGGCAATTTCTTTCAAATCCGCCGACAAGGAGCTGGGTTGAAGCCGAGCAGGATCTTTCTCAGACATCAGATGGGCCTGAGATTCGTAAGCGGGCTCTATACCTAAAACCACCAAGGCACGCAACCGCGCATGATCCTCAGCTTCTTCCACCGTTGATGCCGCAGACAATCCAGTCGCTAAGATAGTCTCTCCAACTTGGACCATAGCCCGGACAATATAATGCTCCGGCTCTGCTTTGACCAATTCCGACGTTAGACTCCCCATCGGGTATTGAGTCCGAAACTGCGAGTACATGAAATGCCTCCCAGCAATCATTGCAATCTGATGAACGTGATTTTAGGTATAACCAAGGGAATGCCCCCAGACCAGCCTTGTGTTTCTGCGTATTCCAATTTTATAGACGAACCGCGTTTTTCCGGGACTGTATTTTGAGCTACTAACCAATCCTTGGCTTTCGCTTAGACTCTAATATTAAGGTGATCTGTCAAAAGCCGAGCATTCAACTTTTCTCCAGCAGATAGCCTCTGCAGATGATCGACCTCAAGCGTTTTAGAGTTCTCCAAAATCTTGGCGTTCCGGCCCCATACCTCACACTGTCAGTAATACCTTAGGATTATTTTTTAGGAATCTTTAGAAAATATCTGGTCACGATGGAATATACGTCTTTCCGATTTTCTAGCCTCTGTCTTTCATCGATTGGGCATTTTAATTACAACCCTATAAACTGCCAGCCTTCAATTACGAATCAATAATACTAAAGACATGTTGATCCAATCCACTTCGTCCCCAGAGACAAAAACTATAAGAACTCAATTCGAACGCCAAGTCCAAGGGATTCAAAGTGATGTCTTACGGATGGGTGCGTTGGTAGAACAATCCTGTCGCTTTGCCCACACCGCGTTATTTGACCGTGACCTATCCGTCGTTGATATCCTCTCTAAGCAAGACAAGCAGATCGATCAATATTATCGACAAATTGAAGTGAAATGCTTAGAGTTAATTGCCCTCCAGTCCCCCGTCGCCAGTGACTTAAGATTGATCGGTGCGTTAATGCAGCTCATCCGTGATTTGGAAAGAATTGGAGACTACGCCGAAGACATTGGCGAAGTGGCCGTACAGCTCTTCCCATATCCAGCCGCCTCATACATGTCAGACATCGAGCATATGTCCGAACTATGCCAAGGCATGTTAGCCCTCAGTCTTTCAGCTTTAACCCAGTTGGATGCAGAAGTAGGGTTACAAGTCAAAGTTGAAGACGATGCTGTTGATGATTGCTACGATCACTTATATAAATTGCTAGCTAGTCAATCTGCCCCTCAAGGCTCCATGGAACCCTTATTGTTATCCATGTTGGTGATTCGATCCCTAGAACGAATGGCTGATCATGCCACCAACATTGGCCAAAGGGTCGCTTTCGTGGTGACGGGAAGACGCTAAATTTTAGCGTCTTCCCGTCAATTGGCGCTTACCTTCCCAACCTGGCTATAAGAATACGTTTGACAGTTGTTCCGCTGTGCGGAACGATAAATAAGGCATACAATGTTCAAAAGGCGCTTTAGGTGTTCACCCTCAAGCACTCGATGCTCCCGCTGTATTTTTGCAATTCTGCCAACGCCTCAGCGCAAATGCTGCGATCGCAAAACTCGATACTTTGCTGAACAGCATCTACAGCTCACTTAGGTTGGATAGACTCTTGCTGAAATAGCATTGCTAACTAAGCAACGGTATGATCTGACGAGCATTAGTGATGATTGGCCTTAGCAGTTCGTCTTATGCTCAATCTCTACGAACTGGCAGTTCAGGTCACGACCCATCAATCATGGCTAGGACATCAACGCGAGATTGGCACTGAAATGAAACCAAGCCCTGGCAAAATGAAGGACTCAACGTTACATGGAATTCTCGATTAGCTCACTGCTGAACAATTTTGCAGATGATAAACTACTCGCCCCAAAAGCCCTAGAGAAAAAACTAGATTGCCAAGCATCCGATACGGTTAGGCAGCTCCAAATTACCCTTGAGGCGCTGGAGAAAGTAGGTATCCTCACAAAAGAACGAGGCAAATATAAACGCCTCTCTGAAGACGGTGTCGTGGAGGGTAAACTCCGCTGCTCAAGCAAAGGATTCTGCTTTGCGATCCAAGACCAGGATGACACGGAAGATATTTACATTCGAGAAAGTCAGCTGAATACAGCCTGGAATGGTGATCGTGTATTAGTCAAAGTCACCAAAGAAGGTCGACGACGGCGCAGTCCTGAGGGCGAGGTCCGTCTGATTCTGGAGCGCTCTAATCCATCCGTCATTGCCCGGGTTAAGAAAACAGAAGCTGGAGAATATCGGGCAGTCCCCTTAGATGACCGGCTCTTATTCGAGTTAGTCCTGAATCCAGAAGCAGAAGGACCCGATCTAGAAGCAGCGATCGATCAACTTGTCCATGTTGAAATTGTGCGCTATCCATTAGGACCTGTTTCGCCCCTAGGTCGGGTCACGCAAGTCTTAGGCAGTGATGCCCAATCAGCAGCAGACACTGAACTTGTATTTTGTAAGTATGATCTACCCCGCACCTTTCCAGAGCCGGTGATCGAGGCTGCAGAAGCACTCCCTCGCAAGCTACGCAAGACTGACCAAAAGAAACGCCTTTCTCTGCAAGATATCCCCACAGTAACCATTAGCAATCGTGACGCTAATCCGGCACAACTAGACCATGCTTTTTCTGTCAAAAAACTTAAAGGCAACAAGTGGCAAATTGGCGTTCATGTCACGGATCTGGTTTATTACATCGATGCAGACACTGCCATTGATCGGCAAGCCAGTCAGCGCAGCACATCGATGTTCCTAGGGGACACTGTTCTTCCTCTATTCCCAGATCTTTTAGTTGAGCGGATTGGAGCGCTAACGACAGGAAACGAACACCTAGCCATTTCGATTCTAATCACCCTCAATAAAGACGGAGAAATACTGGAATTCGAACTCCAGCCTTCTGTGATCCAGGTCGATCATCACCTGAACTATGAACAAGTCCAGGAAATCCTAGATGGCGAAACCAAGTCAGACAAGACTCTTGCAGACGTGATCGGTCAACTTCACACCATCAGTCAACAGGTTCAAGCCCATCGTTTCGAGCGGGGTAGTTTCGATATTCATCTGTCTACGCTGCCGCCACAGATCATGAGTGATGAAGGAGACCTGGGTGCTGTCATTTTGTCGTCTCCTACTCCAGCCCGTAGCCTTGTAGCCGATCTTTTAGTCCTTGCTAACCAACTTGTCATTTCCCATTTGCAGGCTCTGGCAGTGCCGGTCGTGTATCAAATTCAGGCCCCACCTGATGCTCAAGACCTGCAAGACTTACTCAAGCTCGCAGACAATATTCAATTGTCCTTGAGCCTGCAAGAGGATGACACTGCTCAACCCCATGATTTCCGGACTTTTAGTCAGACATTTCTAACATCGGAAATGTCACCTATCCTCTTTGAGCTTTTGCAAGCAACCCTCAAACCCGTTCAGTATAGTGTCCTCTCTGGCCCTCATTTTGGGTTAGCGTTAGTGCAAAACTATGGGCACTTCACGTCTCCCCTCAATCGCTATGGTGACTTGCTCAATCAGCGGATTCTCCATGCTGTTTTCGCTGAAGGTCGTGATCGACGAACGTCGCGAGCAAAGGAACGGGTAGACTTACGGAATAACTCATGTCACGGACAAATTAGCTGGAATGTTCTACCGCCAGAGACTCAGAGAGATTTAGAATCCTTAATTACTGACGCCATTCCCCATCTCAATGAGCAAGCAGATCTAGCCCGACAAGCATCCCAGGATCTAACTGGTCTGCAAAAGACGAAACAGATGCAAACCCATACTGGTGAAGTTTTACAGGGAATCATCACTGGCATCCAATCCTATGGCTTCTTTGTTCGGATCGAAACCCTGATGGTGGAAGGACTTGTCCATGTCAGTTCCCTTAAAGACGACTGGTATGAATATCGATCTCGTCAACAAACCTTGGTGGGTCGCAAAAATCGATGCCAGTACCGTCTGGGAGATCGGGTTGATGTAGAAGTCAAAAGTGTAGATTACTATCGTCAACAAATTGACTTAATCGTCGTTGGTGGCGGTAGCGAGGCCTCGGACGAACCCACAGAACTTCCTGTCAAACAGCAGCAAGAGGATACACTTCCGACAGACAGCAGTTCCGAGGAAGAATAGCAATTGACACCATAACCTAATCATAGCCCTGACATTACGAAAATAATGTCATCGAGAGGAAATATGCATGCCCTAGAATTTTTTCAACAGAGTGAAGGTGTTTGGCGCTCTCATCGCATTACCCACCACTTGTTATTGCGACGATCTGAGTCAGGTAATACAGAAATCAAGGTTCAGGTACTCGTACCTGATGATCCGAAAGTCATTGAAATCTGTCAATTGCATCATGTTGAACCGAGCCAAGCCATTGGCGGTTGTTTTGTACAGTGGCAAGGCGCCATGGCCTGGGATCGAGATGAGGGAGAACATCATCAAGGTTCAACTGTTTTCGTATTAGTCCCCCATTCTAAGACTGCGGATTCAGGCGAACTCCTCAGGGAACGCGGCTATGCAGAAAGTATTCCCGTCGTTGGTCAATATCAGGTGGATACTCAAAATGGCTTGGTGTTGACTACTGAATATGACACCATGAGTTCTCAAGAAAGGTTTTGGTTTCCTAACCCTCACTTGCGGCTACGGACAACTACAGTAAAAAGTTTCGGTGGCTTTAACACTACCTCTTTTTGCGCTGAGTCCAAGTTAGCCCAAACATCATTGCCCACCCAACCTTCGCTATCAGACAATGGCAGCAAACAACCCCTGTTAAGTCCTACCTATTCGTGGTGGGGGTGGTAAGAATGGTTAATTCTTTGCAGAAAGACCCAAGGAGGCGTCTCCTTCAATATCTGCCGCTGTCACACTCTTGGCTAGATCATCGCGATACATATTGAGATCAAACCAAAATGTGGTGCCAACACCAGATTCACTGACCAAATTGACACTGGCATGATGTTTCTCCAAAATATTTCTAACAATAGAAAGGCCTAACCCTGTCCCTTCTAGAGTATGAACTCGGTTCTCAACACGGTAAAACCGATCGAAAATAGCAGCTTGATCGTCTGGCTCAATTCCGATTCCTGTATCTGCTATCTCGACTCGAATTTGGCCTGCACCATCATCTGACAAGGGGTAGGCACGAATCAATACCTTGCCGCCTTTGAGGGTAAACTTTAGAGCGTTTCCAATTAAATTTGTCAAAACTTGCAGTAGCAAATCATAATTCCCCCAAATTGGCGATAAGTTCATTGGAATTTCATGCTTAAGTTCAATTTCTTGATCGCGAGCTGTCAGCTGGTAAGTACGCAAGGTTTGCTCAACAGGTTGTAGTAAATCAACCGCTTCAAAACGATATTGTTTCCCAGATTCTAGACGGGATAGATCGAGAACATCATTCACTAGGCGAGTCAAGCGATCCGTTTCCCGATTAGCAGTGTCCAAAAACTCTTGACGATCTTCCACGCTCAGATCATCTCCATAATCATGCAGGGTCTCAATAAAAGATTTGATATTGAAGAGAGGCGTTCTCAGTTCGTGGGAGATATTGCTGATAAATTGGCTTTTGGCTTCGTTCAGTTCAACTTCGCGGGTGATGTCTTGCACCGTCATCGCAATGCCTTTGACCTTCTCTCGTTGTTGATCGAGCACGGTGGTTAATAGGATGCGAACGGTTCTGGGAGTCGGACCTGTTAGCGTAATGCGAAATTCACTACCCTCTTGGCCCTCAGCACTCTGATACAAAGGACGAGTGAGTTCAATCTGCACTGGCTCCGGAAGCTGATTTAAGACGTTCTGACTCACTATATCGCTGTCCCAGTTAAACAACCGTCGAGCCGTTGGATTAGCCAAAATCACAGCTAGGTCGGTATCTAATAGAACTGCACCATCCGCAATCGTAGAAACCAGCGTTTCTAATTTTGCTTTTTGGGCTGTTAATTCTTCAATATTTTGTTCTTGATAACGTTCCAACCGTTCAGCCATGTCATTAAAGCTGAAGATGAGTTCGCCTAGCTCACCTCCAAAGGGTAGGTCCACCCGTTTCTGGAAGTTGCCAGACGCGATGGTCGTCACGCCCACCACCAATTCTTTAATGGGATTGGTAATAATGAGAGCGTTAAAGACGGCTCCCAAGATCACCATGACCCAAATGGTAATAAAAACTGCAATGGTGACATCTCGAGTTAAATGCGATGAGGTGACCACTGCTGGGTTGGGATTAATCCCAATTGCAAGAACACCAAGATATTGCTCTTCTTGCAATAAAGGCACAAATACGTCGGTAACTTCTCCATCAGGTGTTGCATGCTCACGCACCATCACAGACCCTGAGGTGGGGGAGAAGTTTTCAGGAAGTTGCATCAACCGTCTTAAGGTTAATGAACTGTTAACTTGTGTTTCTGAATAGGGAATACCGTAATAGATGCTGCCTTCTTCATCGGCATAGAGCATGTAGCGAATGCTAGAGGTACGACTGTAAAATTCTCTCGATAATTTAGCAAGATCACTGTAGTTATGATCAGCTACCAAAGGCGCAACGTTCGACGACAATAGTAGTCCCAAATCTCGGCCAAATCGATTATCTTGTAAGCGAGCATCTTGCTGAATAATATTAACAGCCCAAAACGTCAGAGCACTCATCAGCAAAGACACCACGAGGGTCGCAGCCACCATCAATCGAGTTTGAATGTTGGAATCGGCCCACCAACTAATAATGATTTTTCTGATTTTTTCAAACAAGAGCTGAATCAAAACAGAACCTAAATGGACTCAGAAACTGAAAACATAAACCTAATGAGTTGGACGTCAATCACCAGATTACGGCCTAGATGTTGACCTATTCTTATTTCTTTATTCTGGCATGATCTCAAGCATCAAAGTCATGCACATGAGTATAGATGCCTGTACACCTTGAACTGCAACCCTTTGAAGATGGGTTACGGGCTGTATATCAACTGTATTAGTGGCTGGGATCGTAGTGATCTCCCTCAGGTTACTAAGCCGATGGCGATTAAAAGGTAACATCGACAATAAGATGAAATTTTCTCCTTCCCGTCAACGGCTCTATTATTTGCTCCGTCAATCATCCATTGATCTGGCTGCAGCTGCATTATGTATTGCTCAAGATGAATATCCAGCTTTGGATATAGATGCATATCTGATGACATTGGATGCCATGGCAGCTGAGGTCCAGGAACGACTCCCCGTGGAACCTTACCCTTTAAAGGTTTTGCAAACTATTAACCGTTACCTTTATGAAGATCTTGGGTTTACAGGCAATACTCAGCATTACTACGATCCTCGCAATAGTTTTCTGAATGATGTGCTCGATCGACGAACTGGAATTCCAATTACGCTCTCTCTGATCTATCTAGAAATTGCTCGTCGCATTGGATTTCCCATGGAGGGCATCAATTTCCCAGGACATTTTCTGATTTGCCCTAATCGCAATGATATGAGTCTGTACGTTGATCCATTTTACCAAGGAGAACTTTTATTTGAGCAAGACTGCCGCAACCGTATCCATCAAGTCTTTGGGCATCCTGTGGAACTAAAGCCTGAATTCTTTAGGGTGGTGAGTCCCCAGAAGTATCTAGTACGACTACTCACCAATCTCAAACAGATTTACTTGAATAACACCCAGCTAGATAAATGCTTGGGAATATCTGAACAAATCCTCTTAGTTGATCCAGAGTGTTATAGTGAGCTGCGAGATCGAGGTATCTTGTACTATCATGTAGGCCGTTGGCCTGAAGCCCGACAAGATTTACAGGAGTATTTAGCCTTTAACCCTTCTCCAGAACATATTCCTTTGGTCCAGAAGTTACTGGGTCAACTCAGCGAATATTCCTAACATGGTGAAGAGTATTTTACAATAGGTAATGTTTCTCAGTTTTTGAATCGATCTCTTTATCTTAAGACTTCAACGATTCACCCAACCTTCTACTTCTTTCTAATGCAACACGTTTGTTCTACCTCCTCCGAACTTGTTTTTGCCGGTTTTCATGCCCTCGCCGACCCCCTTCGCACCCATGTTTTAGAGCTATTACGTTACCGAGAGCTCTGTGTTGGCGAGCTATGTGAGTCTTTAGATATCAATCAGTCCAAACTATCTTTTCATTTGAAAGTTCTTAAGGACGCCGAGTTGGTCCATACCCGCCATGAAGGCCGTTGGATATATTACAGCCTCAATTTGGCCCAGTTTGTTGTGCTGGAACAATACTTAGCTGAATATCGCCGCAATTCAGAAATCATGCCTCCCCGGATGTATGCATCTCCCACAACACCATAGGTATTTCCCAGTACAGTTCTTACCGACTCAATGGCCTTTATATGTATTGGACTAGGCACTCGTCAACCCTACACCTAGCACAATAGCTCCTGCAGTAAAGGCCGCTAACATACCGTATAGCGAATATTTGGAGGTTCGGGCAGCCTCCTTTTGCAAGCGGGCCTCTGACTGAAAGGAAATTATGTATTTCTTACCCCATACAGTGGGTTTCTCGATGGTCAACTGGATTGCATCATAGCTCCCAGACAGCCCTCGAGCATCCGTCACCTCTCCCACAATAAAGACATTACGGTTGAGGGGCAAAATGGATTCCTGATAGCGATAGCCGATGGTTCGACCATCATTGTTTCCCATGGATAGCGAAAAACCACCAAAGGAAATTGTGCTGCTGGTTGCCTGCCGGAACTCATCCAGAACTGTCACGGTATCAATTTGAGCATCATCTGGATCGACCTCAATTTTCCCAGAACTGTCCTTCAGCGTGAATGGAGTTGAGCGACTGTTCTCGGATACAACCTCTGATCCACGCTCAGTTTTGGTGGTCGTGTGGCCTTCGTCGTCTCGCTCCGTCACTGTCTTTTCGTACTCACGTTCAACTTTCATTTCGTAGTAGACGCAAGGCACTTGCTTGAGTTCTGAAGTCAGGGGTTGATCACACTGAATATCTCCCTGCAGTTTGACGTAGTCGCGCCAGCTGCCAGAACCAATTTCAGAGGCAACCTTCATGGCGATGAGTTGTAGATCCGAAATACTACCCGCCCGGGCTTGCCGCAAACTGGCAACTTTTTGCCGGGCATTGAACTGCACGAAAAACAGCACAACGCTTAGTACCATTAAAATTGAACCGAAAATGACCATGATGGCAAAACTAAAGCTCTGACGTTCTTAGGATACCCACCATTTTTTTTGGCCATGACATATTGGATCATCCCCCTAACTCTGATCTGCCTGAGTAGCAAGGTCGTGATTAACCTGTCTAGGTCATAGGGACAGCATTTGCCTCTTGCCTATCTCCAGCGATTTTCGTCGACTCTCTAGACACACCCCGTTCGATCTAGAATTTGTGAAGTCTAGTCGAATGGGGTGGGAAAAGAAGATTAGGGCGATAACTGGGCTTTCGTCTCTTCCTTCTGAGCTTGCTGTAGGGTTTGACTGCGTTCTACCAACTGCATAAAGGCAGTGCGGTAGCCTTGGGAATCTTTCCCTTTGGCCTGTTCCGCTAGGTCAAGAACTTGGTTAAAGGTCGCTTCACCCTTGTAGTCCGAATCCCGTAGGACCATGCCATACATGGCAACGGCAGCGGAGAATTTGAGGTTGTCGGTTGCGGATTGAATCGAACGATTCTGATCTGCGATCGCAGTACT
>CALDHF010000071.1 GCA_937941595.1 uncultured Acaryochloris sp.
GTCGCCGGACGTTCCCTAGGCCAAGCAGAGCGTGAAATCTCACTTCGCTACACCCGCCTGTATAAACGTCCCTATGTCACCATGGTTCTGGTTAAAGCCCGAACCGTCACCTTAGCCGTTACCGGTGAAGTCAGTCGTCCCGGCACCTACCCCGTGGAATCCCCCAGCCAAATCCCTACAGTCACTCAACTTATTCAACTAGCTGGTGGCACCTCCCAATCCGCCGACCTGAGTCAAATCAGGGTTCGCCGTCCCCGACAGAATGGCTCCTATCAAGAGATCAACGTCAATCTCCTCCAACTGCTCAAAGAAGGAGACTTAAGCCAAAATTTAGAACTGCGAGATAAAGATACCGTTATCATCCCAGCCACGACAGAAGTTGATTTCACCAACGCATTACTCGTCAGCAACGCGAGTTTTTCTGCCGATCGTTCAGAGCCCTTAAATATCGCCATTATTGGAGAAGTTTATCGCCCTGGCCCCCATACCATTCGTCCTGGAAGTGCAGACGTTCAAGAAGCAGGCTCCTTAGGAAATTCCAGAGCAACCACCACAGAACTGCCCACTGTCACCCAAGCAATTCAAACAGCAGGTGGCATTAAACCCGAAGCAGCCATCCGCAAAGTTCGGATTCTTAGACGTCCTAATAATGGCATTCCTCAAGAAATTGACGTTGATCTATGGAAACTCCTCAAAGAAGGAGATCTATCTCAGGATATAGCCCTACAAGCAGGGGATACAGTCATCGTCCCCAAAGCTGAAGGATTGACACCAGCTGAGATCACCGAGCGTTCCACCATTAGCTTTGCTCCTGCAACCATTGACGTCAACGTTGTTGGTGAAGTCAAACAACCTGGCGTCGTTAAAATCCAGCCCAATACTCCACTCAACACAGCCATGCTGGCTGCAGGTGGTTTTGATGATCGAAGAGCCAACAAAAGTAAAGTCAAACTCATTCGGCTTCAGCCCGATGGCACAGTCAGTCAACGGGAAATCAAGATTAACTTTGATGAGCCCATCAATGAAGACACTAATCCTGCTCTACGCAACAACGACGTAGTTGTTGTGGGTCGTTCTGGCCTCACTAAATTTGGGGATGGTGTTCGCAACATTCTGGCTCCAATCACCAGCGGTTTTGGTATTTTCAATGTCTTGTTCTAGGCTTCATTGCCTAAAACAACCATCGGTCATGCAACGACTGAGCTAAATTCCATATAGTGCAGACAAACGGCACCTCAGTTGAGGTGCCGTTTGTCTTGAAGTTTCTACTGAAATAAACAGCAAAGAGGGCTATAGCCCGATATGATTGTGGACGAGATTCATGGAATAGGTCAGAATGCGGATCCTTTTCGTTTCAGCAGAAGCAGCTCCAATTGCCAAAGTAGGCGGCATGGCGGATGTCGTGGGGGCACTTCCAGCTGTGCTCCGCCGGATGGGTCACGATGTACGCATCTTTATGCCCTACTATGGATTTTTGCCAGATAAAATTTCAATCCCCAAACAGCCTGTTTGGTCTGGGGCAGCAATGTTTGAAGACTTTACCGTCTTCGAAACCACTTTGCCCAATAGTGATGTGCCGCTCTATTTATTTAAACACTCATCCTTCTCTCCCCGACATATCTACGGTGGAGGCAACGAGGATTGGCGATTCACCTTCTTTGCCAATGGTGCAGCAGAATTTTGTTGGAACTACTGGAAACCCGAAATAGTCCACTGTCATGACTGGCATACGGGGATGATACCCGTCTGGATGCATCAATCCCCAGATATTTCTACCGTATTCACAATCCATAATTTGGGATATCAGGGGCCATGGCGATGGCGTCTAGAACAAATGACCTGGTGCCCCTGGTATATGCAAGGCCACAATACAATGGCTGCTGCCGTACAATTTGCAGATCGGGTGAATACCGTATCTCCTACCTATGCCCAACAAATATTAACCCCTGCCTATGGGGAAACTTTAGAAGGATTAATGTCCTTTATCAGCGGTAAATTAGTCGGTATTCTCAATGGCATTGATGTTGAGTCATTTAATCCAAGCACAGATAAACATATTACTCAGAACTTCACCGCTGAGACCATCGACAAGCGATTAGCAAATAAGATCGCCTTGCAAGAAGAACTAGGACTAGAAGTTAACTCTGGTGCATTTCTAGTAGGAATGATTGCTCGGTTAGTGGAACAAAAAGGTCTAGACCTAGTGATTCAAATGCTAGACCGATTTATGGCTTACACTGATGCCCAGTTCGTTCTATTAGGCACGGGCGACCGCTATTATGAAACCCAGCTCTGGCAAATTGCCTCCAGGTACAGTGGTCGCATGTCCACACAGTTGCTGTACAATCCGGGGCTATCTAGACGAGTATATGCTGGCACAGATGCATTTCTAATGCCGAGTCGCTATGAACCATGTGGTATTAGTCAAATGCTCGCCCTCCGGTACGGCTGTGTTCCCATTGTTCGTCGAACCGGAGGGTTAGTTGACACGGTACTTCACCATAATCCCAACGAACAAACCGGAACAGGCTACTGTTTTGATCGATACGAACCTTTAGACTTGTACACCTGTATGGTCAGGGCCTGGGAAGGATTCCATTATCGGGACACTTGGCAAAAGTTACAACAACGAGGCATGAAGGTGGACTTTAGCTGGAGGAAGTCAGCCCAAGAGTACGACAAAGTATATAACCAAATTTGCACTTAGCTGCCGATATCACACACTGTTCAACAGGCTCAGAATCGAGTTTCTAGATTGTTGCAATCTATGACAGGCTGACCGTCTGCTCTTATGAGACAATGCAAGAGTAATAAAATACATATGTCGAGGGAAGAGCTTAGGGCTTGCCATCTCAAGCACCAGATGCCAATTAGTTATTAAAGGCTAGCGAATATTGTTGCTAACAACGAGCACGAGCATTGCTTAATGTTATCGGTTTGCTGTGGCCGCTAAAATAACTGCTGCTTAGGTGTATTGTTGTCTGTCCTCAAGCATTCGTTTACCGTTCAATTCTAATCTCTGAGTTTTACCATGACCATTTATATTGGCAATCTGTCTTACCAAGCCACTGAAAACGATGTCCGAGAAGTTTTTAATGAGTATGGCACTGTTAAGCGAGTTGTTCTCCCAGTAGATCGTGAAACAGGCCGGATGCGGGGTTTTGCCTTCGTGGAAATGACAGAAGATAATGACGAAGAAACAGCGATTGCTGATTTAGATGGTGCTGAGTGGATGGGACGGCAGTTGAAAGTCAATAAAGCTAAGCCCCGCGAGCGATAAATTATCAGTCCAAAGCTCTCGCGTATCTTGAGCTATTCGCGAGC
>CALDHF010000072.1 GCA_937941595.1 uncultured Acaryochloris sp.
CTGATCCAAAGCAACTTGCGACAATTTTTAACTGACTGGTTCCAGAAGCAAGCCATCCGCAAAGCCCCTTTTTCACCAGAGACCTTGGGGATTTATCAAGCCGCCCTCGAAAAACGGGGAGTCTTGTCCGCTGCCATTAACTACTATCGGCAGTTGTTGTCTCCGCAAGATTGGCTCTCAAATTTGGATCGCAAATTATTGCCCATTCAAGTGCCTACGTTGGTACTGTGGGGAGAAGATGATACGGTTTTAAGCCCTAATTTAGCCCTGGGGTTAGAGCGGTTTGTCCAGGCCCCCTTTCGTTTAAAATTTGTGCCTGAATGCGGCCATTGGATTCAGCAAGAAGTTCCTAAAATCGTTAATCGCGAGCTTTTAGACTTTCTGCGTCAGGTTCAGCCGTTAACCAGCTAGCATCGACTTCAAGACCGTTGTAATCGTCTGGGTGGGGACTTGGTCGGTAATTTTGACCTGCCCTAGCTGTGTTGGCAAGATAAAACGCACCTGGCCATCTTTGACTTTTTTGTCCGTGAGCAGGACATCAGCGACAGCAGCAATTTCGAAATCTGAGGGCAGTTCCGTGGGTAAGCCCGCCTTCAAAATAAGTTGATGCTGTCGTTGGGCATCCTGCGCCGACCACAAGTCCAGTTGGACAGCAATTTCGGCGGCGGCAACCATCCCTAAGGCTACGGCCTCACCATGATTGAAGAGACGATACCCCGTGAGACTTTCAATGGCATGGCCAATCGTGTGACCATAATTAAGGATGGCTCTTAGACCCGATTCTTTTTCGTCTTGAGTAACGACATCGGCTTTGGCCTGAGCGGAACGCGCCAGGATATCGGTGAGAATATCTGGAGCAACCAAGCGATGTTGATCAATGCGATCGCAACGTTCCAACTGCTCAAATAACTCTAAATCCCAAATCACCCCATACTTAATCACCTCTGCCATTCCGGCCCTGAATTCTCGTCTGGCTAAGGTTTTAAGGGTGTCAGGATCAATAAGGACAAACCGCGGTTGATAGAACGCCCCAATCAAGTTTTTGCCTTGGGGATGATTGACGCCAGTCTTACCGCCAATCGACGCATCTACCATCGCCAATAGACTGGTGGGCACCTGCACAAAGTTAATGCCTCGTAACCAGGTGGCGGCTGCGAACCCTGTCATGTCACCAATAACGCCACCGCCCAAGGCGACTAGGGTCGAAGACCGCTCTAGTTTGAGTTCTAAAGCCCGATCATAAATTTTTTGGATAGAACGCGGGGTTTTGTAGCGCTCTCCTGCGGGCAACAGAAAATGAGAGACCTGAAATCCAGCTTGCTTGAGAGAAGTTTGTACCGTGTCTCCATAATGTTTCCAAATCAGGGGGTTGGAGACAATCAAGACTTTTTGGCCCAGCTTTGCAGACTGGATGTTGGGATCGAGAAGCCAGGGGCCTAGTTGAGTGAGGCTATTGGATGCGATCGCAATCTGATACGGTTGGTGCGGTAAGGGAACGGGGATAAAGGTATGCTGCATGCCACTCCTAGAACTCCTCTGCCAGTGTGACTGACAGAACCCTCATCTGTCACTAGGAAAGACCTTCGTTTCTGGCACCAATCAAGCCGACAAGAAGTGTATTCACCATCCCTTCGCATTGATGTAATGCTCTACATGTGAGGATCTCAATGCATACACGTCCTAAGATTGGTGGATATAGTGGATTGATCTTATTGAGTCAGGTCTTAGCTTCACGGTAGAACTAAAGTTTTTGGCATAGCCACACACTTGGAATTTCCACTGTAAAACCAGCCTTGGCATAAGCCCGACGCGCTGGTGCATGGCTCGGGTCTCCACCAGTTGCGACCGTTGCAACTTGCATACCTGCTTTCTTCATTCTCGCTATTGCAAAGTCATACATTTTTGTTCCAATCCCTTTCCCAGCATGGTTTGGATGAACGGCGTTAAGCCCGATTTCACCTACTTTAGTATCCTGGCTTAACTGGATTGAAACAAAACCGACGATACAATTATTCGTCTCGGCAACATAGACCTCCCAGACAGACTCTGGAGTGAGCAAAGAGACTAACAGTTGATCTTGCACCTCATCTTCAGGTGCTTGTGCCAAATCATAAATTTCCTCTCCCAAAATTCTTCGAAAGGACGAAAAGACAGGCGCAAACGCAGCCTGCCGCAAATTCTCCAAATGGGGAAGATCATCAGCATTCACTGGACGCATCACTACATCCGGTCTAGAGATATTCATGGTATTCGTGTCTAACGACTGCGCGATTGAAGATACAAGAACTACTATCTGAAGCCTAGGTGAACGTCCTGCCGCCTGTTCAGCAACGTTCGGTCTATTTGGCTGTAGCGTTGGTGGCTTCACTCAATGCTTCCTCAATCACTGCATCACTAACCCCGCGACGCTTGAGGCTAGCGACTAACTCGGTGACCGTCTCGTTTTCAAACCGCTCTAAATCCACCCGCAAACCTTGACCAATATAAGCCCGAATCAGTGGCTGATAACCAGAAAAGCCTAATAAAGGTGCCACTCGCTTTAAGTCTTCCACTACATCTTCAGGCATACGAATGGTAATGCTGGTCATGGGGCGATTACGGTCGAGCCGTTTCTTTAATGCTTCAACTTTCATATTCTGCTCTCTCCTGTCGAGTAGCTTTACGGGCTGAGATAATCCGAATACAAGCTTGCTCTTGCTCAATGCGAACGACATAAAGCAGATTCCATCGAGAGTCCAGACCGATTACGGCGTCTCTGGCTTCACTGTTACGACTTGCATCAACAAGCATGAGAAAGGGGTCAAAGAAAGCTTCTGCAGCTTGCGGAAAGGTTATCCCATCATGATTCATGGGATTAATCCGTGCTTTTTCTTCATCCCAAGTAAAGGTGATGCCGTTGAGCACAAAGCACATATGGATGCTTTATATTTTAAATAATACGTATGTACATTGTCAATACGACTCTTCGGGTGCTGTAATGCTGGAAATTTGTTGTGCTTACTGGTTGAGATTAGAAGCGTTTGCTGGCGTGAACACAGAAAGAAGATCTCAAAAATTTCAGTGATCGTGATTAAGACTTTCTAAAACTCATACAGGAATAGGAATTTGAATATTTAGCTCCAGTTAGTAGACTAGCACTGGGAAAATCAGTCCAGCTCCCCGGTTCGACTATAAATCAGAGGTAAGGGTGGGGTACATTAACGAATGGAGTCCACTTCTGTTTTGCTATATCATTCGCTGGAGACAGAGCGTCTTGCAATTCCCAGTGATTAGA
Organism: uncultured Acaryochloris sp.; assembly: GCA_937941595.1. Taxonomy (GTDB): domain Bacteria; phylum Cyanobacteriota; class Cyanobacteriia; order Thermosynechococcales; family Thermosynechococcaceae; genus Acaryochloris. Next base: position 3,275 of record CALDHF010000072.1, read on the forward strand.
GCTGATTTTGAGATATTTTGCTGAAACTCATTCCCCAAAAATTCTGGCTATTTCTAACTCTGCCCTACCGATGGGGTCGGAGAGGAGCAAAACAACTACGACTACTGTTGCCCAGAACCGCGAGTATCGTTGGCATGATCAGTCTTGTGGTGTTTTTGCTCAGCACCTGGGGAAGTGTTTCCCCGGCCCAAACCCCTTCAAACTTGGATGACTTACAGCAGCGCCGCATACAAGTTGAGCAACAGAAGTCTAAGGTCACCAAACAAAGACAACAGATCGAAAATCTAGAAGGCGCCGCGAAAAAGAGGCTAGGGGGCCTAAAACGGAATATTACCTTCACAGAAGGTCAAATTCAGGACAACGAAACCAAGCTCAAGCAAGCCAACGACGAACTTCAGAAAATTGAAGCAGATTTGAAAAAAGCTGAAACAGCCTATAAGGGAAAGCAGGGGAATACCGTTGCCCGTTTACGGGTCTTACAACGCCAACGAAATACTGGTACTTGGGTTGCTTTGTTACAGAGCAAATCTTTAGAAGAACTACTAGACCGTCAGTATCAACTTCAGCTCGTCTATAAGGCCGACCGGGAAACGCTGTTAGCCCTCAAAAATGAGAAAGAGCAAATTAGTGACAAAAAATTGTTGGCTGAAATCCAAAAGAATCAAATTGCTTTGCTCTCTGAACAACTACTCTATCAAAAGGCCAACTACTCAGCTCAAGCTAATGTCCAAAGTAAATTAGTCACCCGCTTAAACACGGATCGTCGAGCCCTAGAAGCCGCCGAACAGCAGTTGGCCCAAGATTCCAACAATATTGCCAAAACCATTGCCCAACGCATCGCCGAGCAGCAAGTTGCTTTTCGTTCTGGAACGCCCGGATATGAACAGATTTTAGGCACAGGGCAAATGGTGAAGCCCGTCAACGGACCGATTACCAGCAATTTTGGCTATCGCTCTCATCCCATTTTGGGGAGAGGTCGGTTGCACGCAGGGACTGACTTTGGTGCCCCTACCGGTGCCCCGATCTTTGCCGCCGATAGTGGCACAGTGATTGTGGCTGAATGGTATGGCGGCTACGGCAATGCCGTCATTATTGATCATGGCAATGGCTTGACGACCTTATATGGCCATTGCAGCGAGCTCTACGTCACAGTCGGACAAGGTGTACAGCGGGGGCAAACCATTGCAGCTGTTGGCTCCACAGGATTGTCTACGGGACCACACTTGCATTTCGAAGTCCGGCGACAAGGAGAACCTGTCGAACCGCTGGCTTATCTGTAGATATTATTCCGGCGCGTTCAAGCGGCGTTGCCATTCGGCATCAATCGATTCCGTCCGTTCAGAATCCTGTTCCAGCAAGTCTTTCTCAGAGGTATAGGCTAAATTCTCTGAGGAGACCACGGACTGAGCTGCAAAGGTTTGTGCATATTGGATTTTCTGCTGAAGAGCAGGGGGCGCCTGGGACAAAGCCGCAGCAAAAGTTTGACGTTGCTGATTCCGTGCGTTGATTTTGCCGTTGCGCCACTGAATCCAAAAATAACGGGCTAGGGGAATTGCTAGGAATCCAATACCGTAGGTGACCAAAATCCAAAAAATGGAATAGACAAACCCCACCAATCCACCTAGCTGGATGGCAACTGTACCATCCTGAAGTAGTGACCAGAGCACCATCGCCCCCACCAAATTTAATCCTCCTAAGCCAATCGCCGCCATCACCTGGCCGGATCCAGCTTGGCTGAATTGCCAAGGGTATTCTTGCAAAGAACTGCTTACAGACTGCTGCTGACGCGCAGCGGCGGTGGTTTGTAAGGTCGGGAAGTGATAGATAATTTCTCCTTGGGGACTGACTTCGGGCCGACCCTCAAAACGTGTTAGCACCGGAAGCACATAGTCTTCACTTTCTAGTTGGCTATCCTCAACCTCAAGATAAGGGGTGAGTTGTTCCCCGGTGACAGCACCCCCATTTTTGCGAATGACGGCCCCGATTTCTTGCCAGCGGCGATCCTCTAAGTTGGCGTTGGGATTGCCATCCCCAAACAAAAACGAAAAGATGGCTTCCAGGAAGTTCATCTGATCGGGATCGCGATGCTGACTCCGAGCTTGAAAAGGGCGGTGACGGCGAGGATTTGGATTGAAAAACCAAAATAAATCGGGTGTAATCCAAAGCCGGGGCATAAAACTACCGGAACGGCGGTTATCGGAGCGATTGTCTTGACTGCTCATGGCGATCAAGATGATTGCGATCGCAACAAAGATCAGCACAATCGACAACAGCAATACAATCCCGAACGAGATCCGAATCAGATAAAAGATCGCGGGCCAAATTTTGGCCCATAACGCCTGCAGCCGCAGCCGCCAGTATTTATTGCGGAGGACCGATCGAAAATTTTTGGGAAAGAGATAGGCGATATCGCCTGCCTCTGATACTTGGAGATTACCGGAAACTTCTGAAGCCAGGGCCAACAGCCCCCGCTCTGTTTGATTAATATCTAGGCCCGCCTGAGTCGCAACATCTCCGACTGTCACTCGATAGTCAAGTTGCTCAACGGCGGTCATAATTTTGGAATTTAAGGGCATGACCTACCTCATAGAATGGCTGCCAACCGATGCAGCTAGGATGGTTTCTGTTCTCGACACCCTCTCTTTAGTATAGGAAATCCCCTGAATCTCAGGGGTACGGTTTGGGGTTCGGCTTCCCTGTATCACAGTAGACAGTCTCCCTGGAGTTATTGATAATAGTCTTGAACTTGATCCCACTCATCTGAATTCTCCGTGTGTGCCCTTCCCAGAACCACTGCCCATGTCCGTATTACTCATCAGTCCTGGCAACAGGGACAAATCGCAGGCGAAGTTGCTGCCAGCAACTATACCTGGCAGTTTCAATGGCAATTTAAACGAGGCGAACTTAGGGTCTCGCCTTCCCTGGGGCGAGCCTTAATCAAAGAACCTCTAGGACGGTTTCTAGAACAACAAGATTATCAGCTAGAGCCAGGGGGAGATTATTCCTTTACTCTGCGCTGCCAAATTTAGGATCTTGGTTTCTTTGATGTTGCGCTCAATACTAACGGGGCAATTTAAACGGGGCGAAATTAGGGTCTCGCCTTCCCTGGGGCGAGCCTTAATCAAAGAGCCTCTAGGACGGTTTCTAGAACAGCAGGATTATCAGCTAGAGCCAGGGGGAGAAAGCCTCAAGCAGCAAGGAAATCTCTCTAGACTAAATCGCGGTCTGTAAGAATTTCGTACCCTGTCTTGGTTACCAGA
>CALDHF010000073.1 GCA_937941595.1 uncultured Acaryochloris sp.
CCTGATGGTCTTGCAGCGCTGAGATCAGAGGCGGGAGGTATTGGGATGCGATCGCATCATGGACCAAAATCGTCTCCACCGCATTACAAGCTGCCGGATACTGAATCTTGGAGTCAACCGCAATCTCTACTGCCTGGGGAATATCCACCGCCTGGTCCACATAGAGATGGCAAATTCCTTCAGCATGGCCCAACACTGGAATCCGGGTATGCTCCTGCACAAACCGCACAAACTCATTGGAGCCGCGCGGAATAATCAGATTTACATATTGGTCCAAATTCAGTAGTTCCAGGGTTTCTTCTCGACTGGTCAGCAGCGCCACCACATCGGCAGAAATATCCGTCTGGGATAACCCTTGCTGAATGGCTTTCACCAACGCTTGACAAGAATAGAGAGCCTCTTGCCCTCCTTTCAGCAAGACCCCATTTCCAGACTTAATAGCCAAAGCTGCGATTTGCATCACCGCATCGGGACGAGCTTCAAAAATCACTCCTAAAACACCCAAAGGGCAGCTCAGCCGTTTAAGCACCAGCCCATCGTCCAGTTGCCGATGCAGCTGCACCGACCCCACTGGATCCTCCAGAGAAGCCACACTGCGCACCCCAGCAATCGCGCCTGCAAGTTTAGTCCCATCTAGCTTGAGGCGGGCATACAGGGCGTTGGCTAGGCCTGATTCCTCAGCCTGCTGACAATCTTGAATATTAGCTGCCAAAATTTCTGGGGTGGCGGCTTCCAATGCCTTGGCAATGGCTTCCAGGGCCTCATTTTTAACCTGGGTTGATGCACTCGCCAACTGCATTGCTGCCTGTCGGGTCTGTTGGGCCACCTCAGTCAGAGAATTTGTTAGGACAGTCACAATTGTTTGCTCTTCAAAACAGTAGCAATCTTAAAAGTCTGATTCCCGCTCATATTCCGGGATTTTTTGGGGTTCGGGAATTTTTAGCTCTTGAGGCTCGTAATCCTCAGCCCACATATCTTCATCCCGCTCATACTTAGGTTCCTCTGGCGGAGGCGGTGTGGATCCCTCCTCACTCCAGTTATCTTCTTCCTGATAGGCATATTGCTGCTGAGGGGCTTCTTGCCGCTCCACTGGGACGGGTTCGGCTTCCCAGGCTTCCGTTTCCCAGGCTTGCTGTACAGGTGCTGCTTGACGAACAGGGGCATAGGCTGTGGTAGGTTCTCCAGGGCCTAATTGATTGCTGGTCGAGGCGGTTTTCGGAATATAATCCTCTTCGTCAGCCAACTCCCAGGGCGGAATTCCCAACCCCATACGTTCCATGAGGCCCACGGTCAGTTGGTTCAGGCGCTCTTCAGCCCCCTCAAAGACAATCAGGCGATCTGGCCCTGTACTCACAATTTCTTCGACAGGCAGCTCATAGGTACTTAAAACTTGGGACGGAATTAAGGGGATACCAATGGAGGCAATCACCAAAGACGCAATTTCTCCCGTGCTGGTATCAAACTTAAACCCTCGGACTTTGCCCAAGAGTTCACCCGCTTCTGTAATCACTTCGTTATTGATCAGGGTGCTGAAATCGAAGGTATCAACTTCTTCAATGGCAGTCTCATCATCGACGAGGATCACGTCCCCTATCTGGCGAACACTGGTCAGATACATATACCGTTGGTCACCGGTGACTAAGGTACTCCGCAAACCCACGACCGCGACTTCGCGTTGATCAACATCAACCCAAAGCTGGTTAATCACACCTAACTTTTTGCCAGTATTTCGGGTGATGACTTGAGTACCAATAAAATCGGTGCGTTGTTGAACTTGTTCAGATATTGCCATGGGTGAATCCTGAGCCGAATTCCTGAGTTTTTAAGTGAAGTAAATTGTGTTAATCGTACCTTCCCGATGTCACAAAAACTATCGTGCAAGGTACATTTTTACACCCTAATTCCTTTATTTTAGTGCTTTTATGGAGTGGCCCACCCTCTCTTTAGTGTTGATACTACACCAGGACCAATGGAATCAAAGGCTGATCAGCACTCTAAGTGAACCTTCTTGCCTGACCTTGTTCAGACGATTGCATCTCAACCGATGACTATTTTTCAGACTCACAATCTATGGTCTGCTGACACCTGCTTCAGTTACGGTATTTACGACCTGGATCTTCACAAGGCCAACGCTCTTTCAGATTGATCTCTACTCAATAACATAGAAGCATCTTCAAGCCCAGCATCACAGCTATATTAGTAATCAAAGCTAGCTTGGTCCCTGACACCAAACACTATGGTCAGCACTGCACCACTACCAATTGCTTCTTGCGTAACCCTCAAAATTGCCCTGAGTGATCAGCAATTTATACAGTTATGCCAAGACAACAGAGATCTGAAATTTGAGCGCACTTCGCCAGGAGAACTGGTGATTATGCCGCCCACAGGTGGAAATACAGGTCGACGGAACATTAAGCTCACCACTCAGCTAGAAATCTGGAACAGCCAAAATAACTTGGGTGAGGCGTTGGATTCAAGTACTGGCTTCACACTCCCGAATGGTGCTGATCGCTCTCCTGATGCATCATGGCTCACTAAGGAGCACTGGCAGAGCCTTACCCTCACGGAACAGGAGAGATTCGTCCCTCTTTGTCCAGATTTTGTAGTCGAATTGAGATCTGCTAGTGATCCTCTCGCCCCCCTGCAAACCAAACTCCAAGAATATATAGATAACGGTTCCCGATTGGGTTGGCTCATTGACCCCAAACGGCAAGTTGTAGAAATTTATCGTCTGGGTCAAGCCACTGAAGTTTTACAGGCCCCCACCCAGCTTTCTGGCGAAGACGTGCTACCGGGCTTTATGTTGGATCTATCAACAATTTTCTAGGGAGTCTTTCAGGATGTTCCCTCAAGAGATAGGGTAATGGAGTCTAAATGACTCGTAGTATATCGATTGCAGGTGACTTGTCTTGACTTCTACTTCCCAGCCTCTCAGCCAGCGAGGACATCTGCTTACCGAACAGGTCAACCCCAATAGCCAAAACCTTGACCAGTTGACGGCGTTAGAATTAGTCGATCTCTTCAATCAAGAAGATCAGCAACTTATCAGTGCAATTGCCGCAGCACGGGAACCCCTAGCGGCAGCCGTCGAACAAACGGCAAAGTCTCTGCGCCAGGGTGGTCGCTTGTTTTATGTCGGTGCGGGGACCAGTGGTCGTCTGGGCGTATTAGACGCGGCCGAATGTCCTCCTACCTTTTGTACGCCCCCCGAACTGGTGCAAGGCATTTTAGCAGGCGGTGAAGCAGCCTTAGTCAAGAGT
>CALDHF010000074.1 GCA_937941595.1 uncultured Acaryochloris sp.
CTCTGACCGTTACAACTTTAAGGAGGAGGTTCTCTTTCGTGTGGCTTGTACTATTTGAAGAACGGAATGAGCTCAATTTACTTTTTCAGTAAGCCCTAAATTAGTCATATTATTAGCAAATACAGGAAACTCTAACCGATAAACCTGCTGAGCCCGATTCACCGAACCGATATAACTTAGAGCACCAGCTTGCTTAGCTCTGAGGGTTTGCTTGAGCATGGAAGGTAATGCGATAGCCGCCAAAATACCAAGAATAACAATAGAAATTAGCAGTTCTAGAAGTGTAAAGCCACCATTATTTTCCTGATTCAGTTGATGATGCAGATAGCGAAGGATGAGCGAAGACATGGAATGCCTTTAGAAATGAATAAGTAGTAATTTCGGCCATAGAAAACTAACTCAATCCACACGATTGCACCAGCGCTAGACCATAGAGTTTTAGAAAAAAATCCCTTACATTCAGCTCATCTGAAAAGCTGAATGGAACCTACAACCCACACATCATGAATTGCATAGCTCTAAAAAACGGAAACAATAGTTGTAGTAAAACGTTGAGACAACACAACTATTGGTTTTTATCATACAAATAAGTGTTCAACTCTACCCCCTTTAAACCTAGCCGGAACACATTTAATTTATCAATTTGCGAACTTATAGGTCTCCGTAATTATACGGACAGCGATGAGAATTTTTGTAATTACAAAATTTTCTAAATTCAGAATATAGAACCGATTATTCCGTACATCTTCGAAAATAACTTTTCGATCGTAAGATTGAGTTACTTTTGGGCACCAAAAGAATAGCTATCTTTTGAGGATAATTATTAAATTACTAGTATTTCCGCTCCTGAGGCTCAAATTGACTTACATTAACGGGCATATACTTCAATTCAATCCCCGTAGCCAATAAATAAGCTAAAGTATGCTTCAAGAACTGCGGATCATCACGAACCGGAAAGTCTTCACGAGAATGCGCCCCTCGACTTTCTTGCCGCCTTAAAGCACCTGTCATGATCAGTTCTCCCACCACCATCAGATTACGAAGCTCAAGGGCTTCAATAATTTCGGTATTCCAAACAGACTCTTGATCATCTAGCCGAATTTGGTCATACTGCTGCTTGCAGGTTTGCAATTGAGACAGACCCTCTTGAATTAAAGATTCTGTCCTAAAAACACCACAATGTTGACTCAGACAATCTTGAACCTGCTGGCGAATTTCATTAATCCGAAACTCACCAGATTGGGCTAAGAGACCTCGGATTTGGTCTTTCGCTGCTTGAATATAGTGTTGCTCGTCTACGGCTGGCAGAGATTGATCTTGAACGTATTGTGCGATCGCACTACCAGTACGGCGACCATACACGACGCATTCTAGTAAAGAATTGCTGCCCAGACGATTAGCGCCATGGACCGAAACGCAGGCACATTCCCCCGCTGCAAAAAAATTATCCACTAGGCCCTCCGCGCTATTGCGAACCCGTCCGTCCGTATTGACGGGAATGCCTCCCATAGAATAGTGGGCGGTAGGCCGGACGGGGATCGGTTCTGTGACGGCATCTATCCCCGCCAACCGATGGGATTCTTCCCAGCAAAAGGGGACCCGACTCATGATTTTTTCTTTGCCCATATGACGCAAATCTAGGTAGACAAATGGCCCCCCAGGGCTGCCATCAGGGTGAATGCCTCGACCTTGACGAAGTTCAGTGGTAATGGCTCTAGAAGTGATATCCCGAGGGGCAAGTTCCATCTTATTGGGGGCATAGGTGGCCATAAACCGCTCCCCTTCACTGTTAATTAAATAGGCCCCTTCCCCTCGCACTGCTTCCGAAATTAAGACGCCTGCCGGATATAAGCCCGTGGGATGAAACTGGACAAACTCCATATCCTCTAGGGGGAGTCCCGCCAGGGCAGTCATCGACAACCCATCTCCAGTGGAGGCATAGTCATTAGACGTGGTATTAAAAACGCGACCATAGCCCCCAGTCGCAAACATCACGGCTTTGGCCCGCAAAACTTGCAGCTCGCCATCTAACAGGTGATACATCACCACCCCTTTGGCCCGGTTATCTTCTAGGATCAATCGCATCACATACCATTCGTCATAGATAGTGATGCCATAACGGCGGATATTGTTGTACAGCTCGTGGAGCATGGCATGGCCCGTTTTATCGGCCGCGTAACAAGTGCGGTTATGGGTATGGCCACCAAAAGCACGCTGGGCAATCCGACCGTCCTCTAGCCGAGAAAACAGTACGCCCATATGTTCAAGGTCAATGACCACATCGGGAGCTTCTTGGGTCAGCAGAGCTACTGCATCTTGATCGGCTAAATAGTCAGAGCCTTTGACAGTATCAAAGGCATGGGCTTCCCAGCTATCTTGATCATCAACATTCTTGAGGGTCGCAGCAATGCCCCCTTGAGCAGCCACAGAGTGGGACCGAATGGGATGGGTCTTGGCCACCATTGCCACGTTGAGGTCTGGGGACTGGCGGGCAATTTCCAGAGCAGCTCGGCAGCCAGCCAATCCACCCCCAACGATCACAACATCATGCTCTAACATGGCATCTCACAATACGGCATCGAATACGTACCAAATCTACCGTAGATATTCTTTATAAATCCTTAGCTATAGGGTTTTGTAATAGTGATATACTCTGCTCACCATCAATGATTTGGGCGTCATTTCGTTGCCCAAGATACTTATTTTCTGTTAAAAACTATTTTTTCACTTCAAACAAATGTGTAACTGGGGAAAGTTCGGTGCAAATCCGGCGCTGTCCCGCAACTGTAATTCGTTTGTTATCCGAGGAATTAAAGGGATCTCAGCTGATTAATTCTTATTAATTTAGGGATCTATCTGAAATTTTGACGAAGAGCGATGAGCCAGAATACCCATGCCTTTGATCGATGCAAAAACATATCTGCGAGGTACAGATTGTGAACCAGACTAAACGACTGCTCCGAACTCGGACCCTTCTACCATTGCTATTACTAGCTATTATGCTAGTCCCTGTCAGTGCTCAGGCTCATTTTGATGTGAGTCATGGCCCTGGATTTATCCACGGGTTTTCCCATCCTTTAGGTGGCATAGATCACCTAGTTGCTATGGTCGCCGTGGGTCTATGGACCACCCAATTAGACCGTCGAGCAAGATGGGCTGTTCCTTTAACCTTTGTGGCAGTGATGCTGCTGGGCAGCACGATGGGCACTTCGGGCGTTGCCCTTCCTTTTGTTGAGCAAGGCATTGCTTCTTCTTTGCTGGTTCTAGGCGTGTTAATCGCCGCTGCTGTTCGCTTGTCCACTGGCCAGAGTGCAGCGATTGTGGGCGTATTTGCGCTTTTGCATGGCTATGCCCATGGTGTTGCTACACCGTCATCTGCTTCTGGACTGTATAGTTTTGGCTTGCTAGTAGCCACGGCTTTGCTGCACTTGAACGGCATTGGCATCGGCTTGTTTTGCCAACAGCTCAGAAGAAAAAATTTACGGTTGGCTCAACTCTTCTTAGGAGGAACGGTCACTAGCTTAGGGGTCTATTTCTGTTTAGCCTAGGCACCACTGAGTTTCATCTTCAGTTTTCTAGATCATAAAAAAACCGCCCTGCTTTCTCCACAATCACGCTGGAAACAGGGCGGTTTTTTGTGACGCTACTCAGCCCACTGCCGCAATAAGTTGGCATGGCTTTTGGAAATTAGATCGAATTCGGGTGTCTTGCCAGCCTTGGCAAACAGCGATCGGCGAGCCGTATCTAGGTCAAATAAGAGTTCCCGTTTTTGCGGATCACGGACTAAGCTTTGTACCCAGCCGACTGCTACTAAGCGGGTACCTGCGGTGACGGGTTCGACACGATGGATGGTGGAAGACGGATATGCGATCGCACTCCCCGCATCCAATTTATAGGTACGAACACCATCCGCCAATTCCACACTTAACTCACCCCCCTCATAATCAGTGGGGGCATTGAGAAACACCGTAAACGAAACATCCGAGCGGTGATACGCCCCACCCATAAATGCATTATCAACATGGTCGCCATAGGACATCCCGACCTCATAGCGACTAAACAGCAGGGTATGAATCGATCGCGGCTGAACCGCTACTTTAAACAAAGAGTGTCGCCAGAGCGCAGATTTAATCTGCTCCCTCAAGCCAGGACTCTGATTCGCCTTGCTATGGAGTTGGGTATTATTTTTGACGAGTTTGGCATGCCAGCCCGCAGTCGTTTTACCATCTACAAACTCAGCCGTTTCCAGGGTGCTGGTGATGTCTGAGAGTTCGTCAGCCGTTAGGACATTATCAAGGAGCAAGATCATCATGAGGCAACTTGATTCTCCTGGCGCAAGTAAGCCTCAATAAAGTCATCTAAGGCTCCATCCATCACGTTCTCAATGGCAGTCGTTTCATGGTTGGTTCTTAAATCCTTCACCATCTGGTAGGGATGGAAGACATAATTGCGAATTTGATTCCCCCAGGCGGCTTCGACGGCATCTCCACGAATATCCGCAATTTCTTGGGCTTTTTGTTCTTGAGCAATCACCAAAAGCTTGGCCTTCAACAATGCCATGGCTTTGTCTTTGTTTTGCAGTTGCGATCGCTCTTGGGTACAGCGAACGGCCAACCCCGTGGGTAAATGCACAATCCGCACCGCCGTTTCCACTTTATTGACGTTTTGGCCGCCTTTCCCCCCAGAGCGGGAGGTGGAAATCTCAAAATCAGTGTCGGGGATATCCAATTCCACCTCATGATCTAACTGGGGCATCACTTCGACGCCCGCAAAACTAGTTTGTCGCTTGCCGTTAGCGTTAAACGGGGAAATTCGCACCAGTCGATGGGTCCCTTTCTCTGCTTTTAAATAACCATAGGCATATCGACCGTCGATTTCTAGGGTGGCGGATTTGATCCCCGCTTCGTCTCCTTCAGAGATCTCTGCCAAAGATACTTTATACCCCTGCCGTTCCGCCCAGCGGGTATACATCCGCAGCAACATCTCCGCCCAGTCTTGAGCATCAGTGCCCCCTGCGCCGGTATTGATGGTCAGTACAGCCCCCACAGTGTCATAAGGGCCGGAAAGGAGCTGTTGCAGTTCCCATAAATCGAGCTGCTGATTGAGGTCCTGCAAATTATTTTCGGCCTCTGCGAGCAGAGATGCATCTTCTTCTAGCTGGAGCAGTTCAACCAAGGCTTCGGCATCCGCCAACGTCCCTTGCCAATTTTGCAGTTGGGTAATGTGGGCTTTCAAATCGTTGAGATTCTGCAAGATTTTCTGAGCTTTAGTTTGCTCATCCCAAAAATCAGGCTGAGCTGCGAGCTGCTCTAGATCATTAATTTGAGCATTCAGAGCAGGGAGGTCAAAGATACTCCTGAGTTTTACCCAGGCGCTCAGACAACTGTTCGACTTCTTTTTTGAGTTCTAACGTTTCCATTCTTAAGTTGACCCTGTCGATGAATCTCAATCTAGATTGTAGAGGATTGATATCGCATTCATCTGAGTTTTGTGGTAGGAGACATCTGTCCAGAGACTCTGAAGTTTGAATATTCACTCATTTAAAGGCGAGATAAAAATGAATTTGTGCTTTGAAGCGGTGTGACTCCAACGACTGAGGCTTGTGGGAGTGGACGGATATCGTAGATGAGTCTATTCAGCTCAACTACGGAAGATTGGCATCATTTGACTTGAATATCCATTCACATCATGGGTATGATCGAAGGCCACGAGCCTATTAATGGCAGCTGTCCGATTGGGTCTTCAGGGGGATGGACCTAGCTACTGTTGAAAAGCCCATAGCTTAGTCCTGCTGCCAAGAGGAGTTTAGATCTCCATGATAATTATTGGCATTCTCTTTCTAGGGGTCAGTCTTGTTCTGTTTTTTGTTCACAAGCATCTTCAACATAAACTCTCCAGCCTCAGACAGGCGCGGCCTGCAAGTATTGCTGAACTCAATCACCTAGCCAGTCAAATCGCCCGAGAGATGGGAGCAGGAAGCTGGCGTGATTACGTCAAACTTAGAGGCACTATTCAGTGTGAACAACCATTGATCTCCGAACTCAAACAAACCCCTTGTGTGCATTATCAAATGACGGTCGTTCGGGAATATGAAGAACAAGTCACCGAACGAGATCAGGATAACAATCTTGTTCAAAAAACTCAGCGCGGGTCTGAAACCCTCTCACAGCGACAGGAATCAATTCCATTTTTCCTCCAAGATGATACAGGAGAAATTTGGGTCGAACCGGAAGGAGCCCAAATCGAGGCTATCCGCGTTATGAATAACTTCAGCCCCGAACAACCCCAAGCAGGACAGTTATCCTTAGGTGACTCTTCTCTCCCTTCAAGCGCAGATTCCCATCGCCGGACCCTTGGCTATCGCTATCAAGAATCCGTACTACCCGTGCAACGTCAAGTTTTTGTGGTGGCTCAAGTCAGCGATCGCAACAAAAGCCTACTCTTAGAAAATCCAACCTTGAAAGGACAACGATTTGTAATTTCTTCAAAGTCAGAAGAAGCCTTAGCCCACACAACCCAAACCTCAGTCACTTATGCATTTTATGGCATGGTTTCCACTTTAGGGGCAGGGGCACTGCTCGTCATTTTGGGATTAATGAGCTGATCGAGGATCAAACTAACTCCTAGCCAACCAACGACGCACCACTGGGTAAAATTCTTTATGAAAACCGTGGTTGAATCCTTTGATCACTTGGACATTGAGATCTAGGTTCCATTCCTGCGCAAATTCACGATAACTTTCAGCCCGATTCAGAGTATGTTGGCGCCACCATTCTGCTTTTCCAGGTTTGCCCCCCCCATAAACGAGTAAAAAATGGTGATTTTTGAGCTTGGTCGTGCGAGACAGCCCCGCCCATGCCCAGTCTTCCCCACCATCGATAAAAAAGACGTACTTGAAGTTTGCGAGAAAATTTGGGTCTAACATCGATAGCATTACTGCTAGGGTGTGGGCTCCATTTGAGAAACCGCCAATGACATTCTGTTCAGTATCGATATTGGGTATGCTCTCGTTAATTTGTGCCATGAAGGCTTTGAAGGCTGTGGCTATCGCTGGGTAGTTATCGAAGCCAACTAGGGATCCATCAAAAGGCTCTGCCCCGTTACTTTGACCAAACAGGGGGAAATTGCCAATGATGTAGTCCTCTGTACCCATGAGTTTTTTGGGAGTATTAAGATCATTCCCTTTCCCACCCTTGCCTCCAGCCAAAAAAATCAACAATGGGTATTTTTCAGAGGGTGAATAGTTATCGGGTAGCCGTAAGGTAATCCGTGGGGTTTTACCCGCTAATGTTGGGGGAAGATCAGGAAATTCAAAGGTCAAGACCTGCCCAGGCGTCAGATCAATAGCCTGGCTTTGGGGCGGTTTGGTATTCGCAACTCGAATGAAGGATCGATTGGACCTAGTGACCTCATGCCAGAAGAACAGGGGCAACAAGGCCACAAAAAATACCAAGACTCCGAACTTGAGTTTGTTTTCCATGGATCAAACCTCTAGGCAGAACGAACCCACCCTTCTGATTGCACAGTCTCACCATCCAAGGCCAACAGAGAGTTTAGGCATTCTGATTGACGATTTCCGCTCATTTTCCCCAATATAGGGTCACTTACAACTTATCTCTGGCGGTGGAAAAATATGTCTCGACAATATCATAGGTATTGCCAGATCCAACTAAAATATGGTCCTGTTTCCTATGATCATTTTGATGAGCACCCTCCCTGACGGTGACGAAGGAGCCGCCCAGCATGAATGATCGAAGCATAATCACCCAGTTTTGAAGCGCAACCTCTCCTAATCATCCTCCCCCTTCTTGTAAAACCTCACGATTACCTCCAGCCGTTTGGGCTTGACGCAGGGATTGCTCCGCCGCCGCAATCAAATTAGCAGGAGCTAGTTTTGGAGTGGGGACAATCGTTGAAATACCGAGGCTGAGGGTGATAGCTGGCGCTGATAAGGATGGGGAAGAGCGTTGCTTGACATTTAGGACCTTAGTTCGTAATCGAATTTTCCTAGCAATCCAGGCGGCTTCATCAATAGAGGTCTGGGGCAACAGCACGGCAAAAGTATCGCCATGGTAACGGGCCAAGGTATCTTTAGGACGTTCAATATTGGTATGGATAACCCTCACCACCTGCCCCAGATAGTGATTACAGGCTCGATCACCGTGTTGTCGCCGGAAGCGAAGAAAGTCATCAACTTCGCATAGCAGCAAGGAAAGAGGCTGTCTCTCTTTTGCCAGTCGTTGCCACTCTTTGGCTAAACGAACATTAAAGTGAGAACGAATAGTAACTTTGCTACGAGTCCGAAATCGACCGATGTGCTGATATAAGCCTATCGGTCTCAACACATATAGAAACTGATGTGTGAACTGGTGGAGACTTGAGGTCTTTGGTTGTTTCGATGGTTCCGGTGATTCTGTTGGTTTAGACAGATCATCAGATGAGAAAGGCGGAATAAAAGACACACTGGCACTCCGTAGACCTTAAGAAGCTGAATCGCAACCCACCTTATCCTTCGTGTGATGAAAGATTAGTTAATCTCGATGACGAGGTGCTAATGACTGCGACCCCTCTCCCCTAAGGTCATATGTTCAGTCAAAAGATGTGAAGGATATTAAAGCAACTCTGAATTCTGCACGCTAGAAGTAAAAAAAATTGACGCTTTAACTTGAAATCATAAGAGTCCGACAAAAAATGCAAATCTATCTTAGCGCAGCTATGGATTTAGCCAGACTATATTTGTGACAAAAGTTTTTGATATTCGGTTCCTTATTCTCTTCTTAAAATAGTTTTAGCAAGAACAGGATTTATTTTTATCAATGCTACCTATGTGTTACATTGTAATATAAATGACGACTACGTCTCGTTTATCGAAGTTTTAACCAGTTCTAGAACATGAGATTGAGACTGATAAAATCATCCTGAATAGAGAAAATAAACGTCTAATTAGTAAGTGAGGAAATG
>CALDHF010000075.1 GCA_937941595.1 uncultured Acaryochloris sp.
TGGACAGGATGCTTTCGTCTTAAGTACTGGAGACGGTAGAGACACCATTTCTGACTTTAAAGTGGGTACTGACCTGATTGGTCTGGTTTCGGGAGAACTGGTCTTTGCTGATCTTGAGATTCACCAAAGCGGACATAACACTCAATTGGGTGTGGCATCTTCGGGTGAGGAACTCGCCATCCTCAAAGGCGTTAGAGCCAATCATCTGACAGAAGATCAGTTTGTGATTGTTCCTGATATTTCAGATATTACTAACGTTCCGGCTGGTTTCTCAGTGGCCTAAAAACCTAGGTCAAGACCCTAAAAAAGCGGTCTGGGTAGGGTTTAGGGTTGTCTAGCATTTAAACAACCCTAAACCCCTAATTTTTCGGTAGATATTTCAAGACCAACTGGCGATCGCGAAACCTCTCCCATGATGTGATGGCGGCATAAATAATACACAGGTCCTGTTGCCAAAGATTAGCCATGATCGACGATCAATAACAGGTCTATTAGTCAGTATCCAGAGGATAATCTAGGCCAATACTCTCAATGTTGCGATGCTATTCCCCCTAAATCACCCTGACTAGGATACGGAACAGAGCAGATTTCGAATTTCTTCATTGAGGGGATCATTGACTAACGGTTGCCAGCCATTATCCACCCTTTGACCATCAACTTTGACATCCTTGAACTGGTTAGAGGCACACTCATAAGCCGTTATATAATCTACGCGCTGAGGAATGGAACGCTCATCGATGTAGTAACTCGTTACGGTAACCTTAGTGCCTGACCATTGGATGGAATCTCGATCAAAATATTGGCGGACTAGGCCTTGATCGGTCTCAGCGGCTAATTCCCAGGATATGGCAGTGGCAGGTTGAGCTGAGAGTAACAGGGTTGCGATCGCAAAACAGACCACCAACAGCCCCAGTTCGATTTTTCTCATCTTCATCACCAGTAGCATTGACCCAATCTAGGTAGCTAAATATCATCCATCCGCCAAAAGGTCTACGTGAATCCATTTTTGGTAACAATTAGACCTTAGATCCAAGCTCAACGTCAATAGACCCAAGCTCAACGTCAATTTTTGGTAGTCCTAGTCCCGTAAGGAGGCATTCCACATTTCCACCTTGGAAGTTGAGGACCTTAGCCAAAGCTCTTTTTGCCTGCGATTTTTAACCACATTTTAAGCTGCTATATCTAGGCTATCAGCGAAAAGAACACCCTGTAAAAAAGGGTAGCAATGGACAACCAAAAATTCACTATCCCAGTATCTATCGTCCTTTCAGATGTTCTGAAACTCACCGATATTTTGAAGACATTTTCAATGCAAGGCTTCAGTCTCTGCGTTTCATGAGAAAGAACATTTAGACACCAGCATTATCCATGGAGGTGGGACAACTAGTGTGGCCAAGCAAGGCGGCAACAATCTAGGATTTAGCGGACATAAACACATAAAGGGAGACAAGGTGGTGGCCTTTAATGCTCACAACTGCAATGTAGCAGCCTCCCCGAAACAGCTATTGAGCCATCAAGATTTATGGGACCTCAAACGGCGTTTTGCCAAGAGAGTTGACCCCATTCCACCCGATAATACAATAGCCATCAACATTATCGGAGACTGCTTGTTAGAAGGGGTAGGAACTTCACTAATGTCATTTAGATTGACACCTTTAGGCGTGACAGGGACCGTCAGAATATCTTGGTGTCCTGACTCTCCGATACTGACTTCCCATTCTCCAGGAATTTTCTGATCAGATTCAAAGGTAAATTGTCCATTCTCATCGGTCTTAGTCTCCATCAGAACCTCTGATGGATTGTTAGGGGCATAGATTTTGACCTTGGCATTTTTGAAAGGCTCACCTGTACTGAACACAGCCGTAAACTGAACCTTATTGGCTGCCTCTAGGACATAATTCGTTTCCATTGCATGGCCAAATGCTCTGGTCGGTGATCCTAGAACGGCCAAGAGGATGAATGGCATCAATAATTTGGTTCTCATAGGTCTAACGTCTCCCAAGTGATTGATTCTCGACTATCGTAACTTCAGTTTCAAATATTATGCCTAAATCGAATCTATACTATCTCTAAAATTCTCTTAATGTAATCAGAGTATGCCCATAAATCCTAAAGATTTGGAGTCAGAATATGTGGCTCAGTTAATTGCGACTCCAAACTTTAATTGCGCTGTCTTTGCTGGTACTCACTAAAGACTGGCCATTAGCAGCAAAGGCTAGGGAGTATATATCCCCCTTATATCCTGTTAATGTATGACGTAATTTTTTTGAAGAAAGATTCCATAATTTGACAGTTTGATCATGACTCCCTGTTGCCAGGGTGTCACCATCAGGATTAAACGCAACAGCCGTGACTGGACGGGTATGATCCGTAAACGTGTTACTCAGTTGACCCGACTTTAGGTCCCATAGTTTTACGGTTTTATCTGCGCTGGTGCTGGCTAGCTGTTGACTCTTGGGGCCAAAGGCAATAGAAATAACCCGTCCAGAATGCCCTTTCAGGGTACGGGTTAACTTCCCGGTCTTGAGTTCCCACAATTTAACAGTCTGATCACCACTGGCACTGGCAATCGTTTGCCCATTGGGGCTAATGGCCACCGACCGCACTTGGCTGGTATGGCCCTTGAGGGTTCGGACCAGTTTCCCCGTTTTGATACTCCACATTTTCAGGGTCTGATCTTCGCTACCACTCACCAACCATTGCCCATCTGGACTAATAGCCACCGACCAAACGGTCGCCGGATGAGCCGGAAAAGTTCTCAGCAGTTTACCGGTCGGCACATCCCAAAGCTTAATGGTGCAATCGCCACTCGCACTCGCTAAAACTTTCCCTTTTGGCCCCAAAGCAATCGTCCAAACCTTATCTTTGTGATCTGCTAGGGTGCGAATCAACTGACCTTTGCTCAAATTCCATAGCTTAATCTCATTTTGCTCGCCACTGCCAATTAGGGTTTTACCATCAGGACTTAGGGCCACAGACCAGATGGCTTGTTGAGGTGCATTAGCTAACGCCTTCACTTGCGCATTTTTCCAGTTGATCCCCGCTTGACACTGAGCGAAAATCTGCTGAGCATTAGGATATAACCTAGAGTCTTTAGCTATCCCTTGGGTTTGGGACATACAGTTTTTATAGCGTTTCTGTTGGGCAAGAGATTGCCAAAGTTCTACCTGTTGAGCCTCTTGTTGACGCTGTTGAGTCTCTTGTTGTTGACGAAGAATGGTGGTGAATATAAGCAGCGCAATCGCACCTGCTCCCGCAAACCACCACATTTTTTTAGGTAGAAACTGCAGTCGACGCCACGACAGAGACGCAGGTCTGCGAAACGACAAAGCAGAAAAATCAACTTGACCCCGATACCCCCGCAACGACTGACCGACATTCCCCGACCAATGTTTCCCCAAGGCGATTAGGCGTTGAGCAGAAGTCTGGAGAGTCTGTTGGCCAACCTCCAATACATGATGAAAAGGCTGAGCAACCGTATGCGTTGCCCATGAGGGACTTTGAACTTTAGTTCGGGTGACCTCTGTGGCTTTCCCAGGGGATTGAATCACCTGGACTTGACGAATAATGGCCGATTCCACAGGAATCGTATCAGCATCCGTTAACCCTAACGTAGTCTGGAAATGCCGAAATTGATCCTGCAAGTAATCGCTAACCGGATATTCCTGTCGGACCGCCTCCACAAAAGCCATTGCATATTCTTGCAACTTCATTTGATAGGTTTGTCTAGGCTTATTCACCTCAGCCTCAATCGCCTTGGCCGCATCAGGATCAAGATCTAGACTAGCTTGAAGATTATCCAAAATAACCCGATTAACCGGGGATACCTGACCCTGGTCCGTATAGTACTCGAATTGCCTACGGTAGATAAACTGAGGATCATGGACGGGGGATGGGGCCAAAGCCAAATTGTGGACAGCTTTTGCATTATAAATCTGCGGATCAATCGCTGGAATTTCTTGTTTCACCTTGCGTTTGGCATAGGCATACCACTCTTCAATCGAAATCAGTCCGTCACAGTTTTGATCCGCTGCCCCCGTTTTCAGCCCTTCGACCAAATAGAAGGTGTAAGGCGATAACTCCGATCCCTTATGGACAAACTCATGGCGAGACTGAGTCGCAGACGCCACAATCGTCCGACCCGGCCCTCCTAAATATTGAGGGAGATTAACCACTGTTCTAGAAGAATGTGCAAAAACAGAAGAAGACGTTTGGCGGTAGCAACAGTCCAACATCACAACCTGACGTTCAGCTTTACAGTCATTCAAAAGGTCTTGGAGCAAATCAGCCGATACCAGGGTCGATCTGACCACTTTATCTTGAGGGTTGGTGCGACTCATACTCGTAGTCAAGCCAAACCGTCCATAGCCGTCCAAAATCACACCATGGCCTGAAAAATAGATCAAAATCAAGTCATCGATGTCTCGATCTTGACAGAAGGATTCTAAGGACTCAGCCAAAACTTGGGGGTTAGGGTTGAGTAACGTTTGGACCTCATCAAACGCAGCAAGTTGAGGATTCTCTAGAGCCTGTTTCAGGTTAGCTATATCTTGCTGCACACCTGGCAAGGGTTCAAACCCATACTCGCACTGACTAGTCCCTATCAATAAAGCATTTTTGGAAGTGGGTAGTCGATCCACCGACTCTAGTGAAATCTTCGGTGATTCTAATAATCGTTCTAAAGAACTGCGGAGGGGTTGGTTATCAACCTCTGGATCAAGAGATATTACATCTTTGTCCAAGTCAAGAGAGCTATCTATTTCATGGGGATCTTGAGATTCACCTGGAATGGCAACGGAAAAACTCAACAGATTATCTTTATCGAGCAAAAGACGACAACGCGCGCGAGTCCCTGATGGGATAGTTACCCCAGGCAAGGTCGGTTGCCAATTCTCCAAGGCATCCATCCCCACCTTCTCAACAATGGGTGATGAACTCTGACGCTCAATGAAGGTAACGGGTCCGCGTTCTAAACAGGAATAGATTCTGTCCAGAAGAGGACCATTCAATTTCTCCATCAAGCAATAGGCGATAAAATAGGGTACATGGCTACGCCCTAGATCATCATCCCCTCGGTTATACATCCAGCCAAATAGGGTTTGTTCAGGAGAAATCTGGGTCAGATAGGCTGCACGGTATCCAGGTTGGGGTGGGGCATAGGAATTCCAATACTTATAAACCACCTGCGTTAGAAAAACCTGCTTAACGTTCTCCACAATATCGAGACTACTAAGCGCTTGAAAGCCTTGTTCAGGAAAGCTTGTATAAACTAGTTGACCAAGATCTAACGTTAACATCAAAGCAAATCCCTAGAACGATACTATGGGGCAGGTTTTGGCTGAGCCAGCGCGTTGTCAGCCATTTGTCGAATTTGCTGTTTCAACTCTTGAGTTGAAGCAACGTCCTCAGCTTTCGTAAATAAACCTCTGGCTGCCTCACTGTCACCTTGATCTATACGCAAGGTAGCTTTGCTGGTTAATGCCAGTATGCTATCAGGCTCCAGCTTCAGGATTCTGTCATAGACACCTTCTTCCTTAGCTTTGTTCCTGTTGAGGGCATACAGACCCGCTAGCTCATACAGAAAGTCTGGTCTGTCAGACTTTTGACCCACCAACTTTTCCATTAACGGCAATGCCTTATCAAATTGGGTCATATCTGAGTAAAGTCTAGACAGTCGCAACAACGCTTGAGGGTCGTTGGGATTCTTTTCAAGCGCTTTTTGATATATGCCTTCCGCTTTTTCGCTAGTCCCATTCAGAGCATACAGGCCTGCAAGTTGGAATTCATAATCTGTTTTCTCAGGTTCCTGGCTGACTAATTTTTCCATTAGTGGGATAGCTTTGTTGTATTGTTGCAGCTCTCCATAAAGTTTAGAAAGTTGCAATAAGGTTTCAGCATCGTTGGGGTTGTTTTTCAGCTTCCGTTCATACTCTTGCGTCAAGACCTCTCTAGACGCTTGTTGGTCTGTAATAGGCTGCCCCCCCCTTAACGAAAGAGCCGTGATAATTGCAAGAAGGCTAGCAAGAGCTACCCCTCCCCACACAAGAGTTTGCTTATTACCTAGCATAGATTGTGGGAAGCCATTACGTGCTTGCCTTAAGGGCTTAGCCGTATTGTCAATAATTTGGTTGAAACCACTTGCCAGGGTCTTAGGTTGCTTATGACGGTGAATGTTACTTAACTCTTTGGCCAACCACAGTAAGGGAGCAGAAGCTCCTTTTGCTTGTAATACTGAGAGTTTGCCATTAGTAACAATGGGGATGGTGGAATAAAATCTTTGATAAGTGATGCGATTAGCATCCAAACGAGCCATTAGCGGCCTGATATTCTCTTCAATTTTGAGTAGCTTATGAGGATCCTCAGTCAACAAGTCGCATTTAGTCAGGATAATGGCAAACATATAGTCCAAACCGCTTTGTCGTGCCAAAGAAGCGATGATTTCTACTTGTTTAATGATTCCTTTTAAGGTTTGGGTATAAGCGGTGTTATTAAAAAGGGTATAGGTATCAATAAATACACAACAACCATGGGATTGCATGAGCATTTTTTGAAAATTGGGATTGTCGTTGTTGCAGATCTCTCCAGGAATATCCCACCAGCGAAATTGACAGAGTTCTTTTTCGCCCCAAAGACGTTGTTCTTTCGCGACAAAGCTAAAGTTAGTAATTTTCATAGTAGCTGGAGGATATTGTCCTGTTTGGGCAATATAGTCCAACAATGTATTGAGATTATTCTGAACTTGAGCATCCAGACAATCAAACCAAATAGAGGATTCTTTAGATTCACTCTTTGATTTTTGTTCAGCATAGCTGCCCACCATAAAGACGGTTTTACCTACGCCCCGGTGACCAATACTGAGTAAGTTGAACGTCTGAGTTTTTGTTTTAGACGGAGCATTCATAGGTTTGTGATGGCTCAAGAGCAGGGCAACGTGGGATGGGAAGCAAGGTAATGGTTTCGCTTATTTACTCTAATCTACATAGATGATTAATCTTCCAAGAAAATCGTCTTCTTATTTTTACATAGGGTTGATATTCTGAAACAGGTGTAGTCTTGGCCAGTAATGGAGTGATATTTTGCGAGTATCTCTACGGACTTGGAATAAAGACCAGAATCTTAGACTAGTCCTGGCAGAAGTTCTTGTAGGCTTATGCGTCTAATTCTATGACCGATTGAGAGCAGAAATGTTGCGGGCAGGCTTTACCCTTGATAACGTGCGACCAACCTCCATCCATCCGATAAATTCGCAATCATCATCACTCCCGCTATCCCCCAACCGATTGCCAGCGGTAATTCTGTTCTAACCATAGATTTTGAGTCAGGGGTCGTCGCATTCCTGTGTGTGTATTTTGAAGCAATATCGTAAATGCACCCGCTCCCAGCCGGGATTGGGGCCACATCCGATAGCAGGGCATTTGGGTCAAATGAGACTGAAAAATCTCTAGATGAGGGATTATTTTAGGGATAAACTGCGGAAATTTACGGATAAACCAGGCACATACCCGTTCGTTCTCAGCTTCTGAAAAGGCACAAGTCATATACGCTAAATATCCACCAGGCGCAACCAGATGAGCAGCATTGGCTAAAATTCGTCTTTGTCGTTTGGCATTGTGTTTGATAGAAACGGGATGAAAACATCCGGGTGCAGATTCTCCCTTGGCCAACAGAGATTGTCCAGTACAAGGGGCATCGACTAACACAACCTCTGCAGTTTCAGCCATATTGTCAGCCGAAAGATGAGTATCAATACTTAAGACCTTGGCTGGATGCACCTGGCAGCGCTTTAAGTTGCCAATCAATCGTCCGACCCGCTTACCAATGACCTCATTGCTAATAAGGACTTGGGGTTTGAGCAATCGCCACGCCAATATACTTTTACCTCCAGGAGCAGCGCATACATCGATCACTACGTTGGGTTGGGGATCGATCACTGCCAGGGTCGAAGCCGCAAATACTGATGAAAAATCCAAACAGTAATAGGCACCTTGTCCATGCAAAGGATGTCGGCCAGGACGCTCGTCCATCCCTAGACGATCAACAAAAGGGAGTTGCCAAGAAAGGGGGAGTTCACACTTAAAAGGGCTAACAGGAGGCTGTTGGTCAACCCATAAGATGCAAGGATGAAAAGGTTGAGGATCAGTCAATGCCTGGATAAATGCCTGTTGCTGTTGGGGATCTGACCATAATTTCAGACTGAGTTTTTCCAACAACTTAGACATGGACGACCTTGGCCTTTACCACTAGCCTAGTAACGGCAATGAACAAAATAATTTCACTAACCGTTCTCACGGTATCAAGAATTGGGATCAATATATGTACCAACAGGAGTGTTCTTGGGCATTTCAGGAATTGAGCTAGTGTTTTCGGTTATTAGGTCTCTGCCCCAAAGAGAGACGATTTGTCAGTCACTTCAGTTGTATGCACAATGATTTCCATGTTTGCTTCTGAGTCAGGAGGATTTCGGTATTGCTATGAATGCTGCTGATCTAGGAAAAATTGTGATCTTATTTCTCTAGAACAGCGAGAGGCTGTAGATTGGTTTCTACTACCTCTAACCTTGATATAGCAAAAGAGGTGGCATACAAAATAAGCATCTGAGCTTCCCTTGATTTAGCACAAGGGTTAAAGCTTGGGTTCTCAAAACTCTCATTTGGCTCAAGACATTAAATTCTAAGACACGACTATGGGTAAACCTACTGGTTTCATTGAATTCGTTCGCGAGATTCCGACCGATCAACCGCCTTTGGAGCGGATTAAAAACTGGGACGAATTCCATCAGCATTTACCTGAAGAGCGTCTTCGTAATCAGGGTGCAAGATGCATGGACTGCGGGACTCCGTTTTGCCATACCGGGACCGTGATTAGCAATATGGCCAGTGGGTGCCCCATTAATAACCTGATTCCTGAGTGGAATGATCTGGTATATAGAGGGTTGTGGCGTGAAGCCCTCGATCGCCTTCACAAGACCAACAATTTTCCAGAGTTTACGGGTCGGGTCTGTCCAGCCCCTTGCGAAGGATCTTGTGTGTTGGGAATTAATACCCCCCCGGTCACCATTAAAAATATTGAGCGAACCATTATTGATAAGGTCTGGGAGGAAGGTTGGATCCAACCGCAACCTCCAGAAAAGCGAACAGGCAAAAAAGTTGCCGTCGTCGGATCGGGTCCTGCGGGCTTATGTGCAGCGGCCCAGCTGAATAAAGCAGGCCATTGGGTAACAGTGCTAGAGCGGGCCGATCGGCCTGGCGGCTTGTTGACCTACGGGATCCCCAATATGAAGCTGGAGAAGGAACAGGTGGTGATGCGCCGCCTCCAGATTCTGGAAGACGAAGGGGTTAAGTTTGTTTGTAATGTTGAAGTGGGCAAGGACCTTCCGGCAGAATCTTTGCTGAAGGATTTTGATGCCGTGGTGCTCTGTACGGGGGCGACGCGACCCCGTGATTTGCCGATTGAAGGTCGGGATTTACAGGGTGTTCACTTTGCCATGGATTTTCTGACAGCGAATACTAAAGCCGTCATGGATCCGAGCCTGAATGATCAGGTGATTTCTGCTCAAGGCAAAGATGTTGTAGTGATTGGCGGTGGCGATACTGGCACAGATTGTGTGGGTACTTCCATTCGTCATAATTGCCAGAGTCTGGTGCAATTAGAAATTATGCCCAAGCCTCCGCTAGAGCGCGCTGCCAATAATCCTTGGCCAGAATGGCCAAAGGTATATCGTCTTGATTACGGTCAGGAAGAAGCCGCAGCCCTGTTTGGAGATGATCCTAGGGGCTACTTGACCATGACCACCCGTTTTGAAGGGGATAAAAATGGTCATGTTAAGGCTCTGCATACGGTGCAGGTGGCTTGGGAAAAAGATGACAATGGTCGGTTTACCCCTGTCCACGTGCCCGGATCTGAAAAGGTGATTCCGGCGCAGTTGGTCTTGTTGGCGATGGGTTTTGTGGGGCCAGAGCAGCCTCTTTTGGATTCTC
Source organism: uncultured Acaryochloris sp. (assembly GCA_937941595.1). Lineage (GTDB taxonomy): Bacteria > Cyanobacteriota > Cyanobacteriia > Thermosynechococcales > Thermosynechococcaceae > Acaryochloris. The sequence goes on from CALDHF010000075.1 coordinate 9,978, forward strand.
TGGGGTTAGCCCTGGATCCAAGGGGGAATGTCAAAGCTGAGTATGAACAGTACACCACCAGTATTCCCGGTGTGTTTGCTGCTGGCGATTGCCGCCGTGGCCAAAGTCTAGTCGTCTGGGCTTTTAATGAAGGTCGTGGTGCTGCCAGAGAATGCGATCGCTATCTCATGGGACAGACTGATTTGCCCTAATTTGCCCTAGCTATAATTGTTGACTTAATGAATGCTTGTCCTCAACCCTTAAGGAAAGACATGAAACCCTCTCCCCAGAAAGTCTACGACAATCTCAGTTTGCTTGAGCAGGTGGATAAAGTCAGTAGTGCCCGCTATCGCGAGATGGCCCAAGAACTCTTGGCAGATCATGAGGTGAGTTTGCAATGGCGAGAAGCGATCGCAGAGCGTCTCAATCAGGCGAATCGACAGTTGGGGATGCAAACCGCTGGCGATAACGATAGTTATTAAAGTCTTGCTCTCAATAGGGATGAGCTTGGATTAGGTCAAAGATAGTATTGTCCAGTTCATAGCCAAACATCTCTGCCATTTGCATGACCTTAGTGTTGCTCTCCTGTCCTTGAGATCTTAGCCAGCGGGTGATCACAAATAGCTTATGCATGATCAAGATGTCTAATGCCTGGGGATTGAAGAGAATCCCTTCTTTAGGGCTGAATTGGTGGGGGACTAGCATGGCTATATATCGAACTAGCTCTCCAGACCGCCAGTCTAGAAGCAGTGGCAGCCAAGGATAAAGACTATCTAGGCGAATAAACCACAGTCGAATTTCTGGGATCTCCGACCATTCTTGGGGAGTATCAGCAGATTGAGGGTAATCAATTTGAAAGGTTAGTTCTTGCTCGTGGGTGAGGATATCAGCTTGGAGCCAATTTTCTAGGGTGGGCAGAATAGGGGTTAGATCCAGACTGTCAATCTGGGTGGCGTTAAGCGTAATGGTCACGGTCATGGTGCTTTGTGTGCTGAGTAGGACAACAGCTTTGATCCTGTAATCTTACCCTGCTCAGAGACTTGAGCTGTATTTGCTTGAGTAGATTTTGGGGCTGGTTGACGAAGACAACGGAATCGGTTTGGGTTTAGGTATGATGGGGATGAGCGGCTAGTCTTTCCAACTTAGGTCTCTCGTAATTGTAGTTGGAGAGTTTAAGTCTGTTTGTTGACGACGCTGGTAGGTATGACTCTTGGTCTGCATGTTCTGCTTGTAACCTACCTTGATTGTAAATAGACAAAACGCCAAGTCGTTTTTTGTGTTGGGGATGTAGCCTGTGTTGAACATTGAGCCTGGTGGGACGACTGCCAAACCCATTGCTTCTTTAGACGATGCCATTGAAAAATGTCAAGCCTTGGGAATGCGCCTCAGTCGGCAACGACGGTCCATTTTGGAGCTGCTTTGGCAAACAGAAGAACATCTCTCCGCCCGTCAGATCTATGACCGCTTGAATCAAGACGGTAAGGATATCGGTCACACCTCGGTATATCAGAATTTAGAGGCCCTATCCCAGCAAGATATTATTGAATGCGTCGAACGCTCAGATGGTCGCCTATATGGGAACGTTAGCCATTCCCATAGTCATGTCAACTGTTTAGATACGAACCAAATTATTGATATCCAGGTGGAGTTACCTCCTGACCTTATTGCTCATATAGAAGCGCAAACCGGAGTGACCATTGCTGATTATCGGGTTGACTTCTATGCCTACCGCCACGCAAATCCGCAAATGTAGTCAATTAATCCTAAACTAGATCTAGCAAGATGATTGCATTCTCAGTTGTAGGTTAATTGCAGGCTGATCATGACTTGTGCCTGTCAATAGATCTACAACTTTGTGCGTTTGACAAAGAAGGAGAAACGAACTCAGATGACTGGATCTACCCAAGATGTCCCCCGTCTATTGCGGGCTGCCCGTGGTGAAGTATTGGACCGCCCCCCCGTATGGATGATGAGACAGGCGGGTCGATACATGAAGTCTTATCGGGATTTGCGGGAAAAGTATCCTTCTTTTCGAGAACGCTCTGAGATTCCGGAAGTGGCGATTGAAATTTCACTACAGCCTTGGCGTTCGTTTCAGCCGGATGGTGTGATCTTGTTCTCTGATATTGTGACGCCGTTGCCAGGGATCGGCATCAAGATGGATATTGCTGAGGGCAAAGGTCCAATCATTGAAGATCCGATTCGAACCATGGCACAGGTGAATGACCTGCATGGGTTGGAGCCGGAAGAGTCTCTCCCTTTCATTCGTCAAATTTTGACAGCCTTGCGGCAGGAAGTCGGCAACCAATCTACGGTGTTAGGATTTGTGGGGGCGCCATGGACCTTGGCGGCCTATGCCATTGAAGGGAAAGGTTCGAAGCATTATTCCATTATTAAGGGGATGGCTTTTGACGATCCGGCGATTTTGCATACCTTTTTAGAGAAAATCTCGGATGCGATCGCAACTTACATGCGCTACCAAATTGACAGTGGGGCTCAGGTGATCCAGATGTTTGATTCTTGGGCCGGACAGCTCAGTCCCATCGATTTTGAGACCTTTGCCCTTCCCTACCAACAGCGAGTCTTTCGACAGGTGAAGGAAACCCACCCCGATACTCCCCTCATCTTGTTGGCCAGCGGCAGTGCGGGTTTATTAGAGCGGATGGCTCGATCTGGCGCTGACATCATTAGTGTCGATTGGACCGTGGATATGGCGGATGCGCGTCAGCGCCTGGGCGCAGACTTCAAGGTGCAGGGGAATATGGATCCGGGGGTATTGTTTGGGTCGAAGGAGTTTATTCGCGATCGCATCCTCGATACCATTCGCAAGGCTGGCAATAAGGGCCATATCATGAATCTGGGGCATGGCATCCTGCCCACGACGCCGGAAGAGAATGCGGCCTTTTTCTTTGAAACCGTTAAACAATCCGATCAGCTACTAGCGCCAGTTTAGCTTTGGCCTATTTTGGATGTTCATGAGGATGTCTGAATGACTTCATCAGGTTGGATTCCTACTGAAAATGTGACTCGACATGCCGGCAGTTCACATCCACCGGGCATGGAATTTTTTGCCGACCCGCCTCCTGAAATCGGCACGATTGTGTCGGCTGACAGTACCCTATTTAATCCCGAGTCCCCAAGTCGCACCCAGATACGACTTCGCAAATGTGGTTTGTGGGGACTAGTAGGGGCGGCAGTAGGGGCTTTTGTCGCTTTGATATTTGAATTCTCACTAGTCCTTGGGGTTATCCTTGGCGTTGGGATTGCAGTGGTGCTGGTGCTGTTATCCACACAATATTTTTACCAATGTTCCTATGTGGGGGAACAGGGCATCGCCCTGTATACCCTCAAAGGGAATTCCTCTGCTCAGCCCCAAACCCGTACTTTCTGCTTTAAAGACGGGAAAAATTTGTATACAAAGCAAACCCGAAGTTACTACAACGGCGTCTATACGGGCACAACCTACAACTATCGCTGGACACTTCTAACCGGTGCCGACTTTAAGCTGGGTGGGTCCTATCGAAGTGAAGAAGGTACCCCACCGGAAAAGAGTTTATGGTATTTTGCCAAAGCTGCGGAAGGGGCTTGGAGTGTTCATCTGTTGCAGACGATGACGGCACAACTAGAGCAGCTGGGCTATGTAGAGTTCCCGATTACAGGCTCCCTGCGGGCGGTGCGAGTGGGAGCAGGGTTTATGGAGTTTGAAGAGAAAAATGGGACTCGCCAACGGGTCGATGTTGCCGATATGAAAGATATTCGGCTGGGATCAGGGGTATTTCAGTTTAAGCACAAAGATTCGACCTGGTGGTCGGGTAAAGGCAAATACTCCTTTGCTTACGGTAATATTCCCAACGCCAGACTCTTTCTAATTTGTCTCGACAGGTTAACGGGCATACATTGGTAGGCTACCCCATAACCCTTTTTAGAATGAATTAGTCAACTGTTTGCTCGCTATCCGGGGGCTGCTCTTGATGGTGTTAAGCAACCTTCTTTTGAAGATACGCTCACGGTTTGAGGCACTGCTGCATATTTGCAGGTGACATACTCTTGTAGCCAGCTCTCAGATACATCACACACTCTGGCAATACTCGCTAATGGTATTTCCTCAAGCAGTAGCTTATCGATGAGGTCTACCCTTTGTGGGGCGATGCGCTTTTGTTGAGGGTCTTCGACAAACTGACGACCACAGTCTCTTCACTTGTGGTTTTGCTTACCGTTATGGATACGACCATTTTTAACGATGTTCAGGGAACCACAACTAGGGCAGAGGAGCGTTGTCATTGTTGATGATGGAAGACTCACATATCTCCATCCTCACATCTGGCGGACTACCAGGCATTGGCAGCGAAGAGGGGTGATTCTAAGCGAGGACGTTGCTGTATTGGCAAGAGGTCAACACCGTCATTGAGGTGAGAAATTAGACGCTTACAACCTCAACATCGACCCTCAAAGGCTCTCCATAGGCTAAATTCAAGTATTGCAAGTTCTGAAAGTGAGAGACATATTCATCATGACTTCAATACAGTTGCCGATCCCCTCATTTTTTGATGCGGATCGGGTTGGGGAGGTTTGGCGAGTTCCTTACCAAGAACGAGCAATACAGGCACGGCAATGGTCACAACAGCAGGGAGTGCAACCAGCGGCGCAAGATAACACTCGAGTGTGCTTGATGGCAATTGACGTCCAAAACACCTTCTGTATTCCAGAGTTTGAGCTGTTTGTGGGGGGACGTTCAGGGATGGGGGCGGTGGAGGATAATCGTCGACTCTGTGAGTTTATTTACCGAAATTTGGGGCAGATTACAGAAATTGTACCCACCATGGATACCCATACGGCGATGCAGATTTTTCACAGTGATTTTTGGGTGAATGACAAGGGAGAGGTTCCCGAGCCACTGACGATGATTTCACTGACAGAGGTAGAGCAGGAAATCTGGAAGGTAAATCCAGCCATGGCTTATAGTCTGGCTCAGGAAGACTATAGGGCGTTACAGAATTTTGCGTTGCATTATGTGCAGCGTCTTTCCCAGGAGGGGAAGTATCTCCTGACGATTTGGCCCTATCACTCGATGCTGGGAGGGATTGGCCATGCCTTGGTGTCAGCGGTGGAGGAAGCTTGTTTTTTTCATAATCTGGCTCGCCATAGTCAGACAAATTTTGAAATGAAGGGGGGCAACCCACTGACAGAAAATTATTCAGTGTTGCGACCAGAGGTACTGAATGATCCCAAGGGAAAGCCGATTGCCCACAAGAATACCCAGCTGATCCAAAAGCTATTGAACTTTGATGTGGTCATTATTGCGGGGCAAGCTAAAAGTCACTGCGTGGCATGGACAATCCAGGATTTGCTGACAGAGATCCAGGCTCAGGATCCGGCGTTGGCACACAAGGTATATTTACTGGAGGATTGCTCGTCTCCGGTAGTGGTACCGGGGGTGGTCGATTTTACGGATCAGGCAAATGAGGCATTCCGACGATTTCAAGAGGCCGGGATGCACTTGGTCCAATCGACTGTCCCCATCTCAAGCTGGAAGGGGATGGCGTCATTGTAGGCCTTAATTAAAATAGAGGATGAGGGGGGTTTAGGTTCCTATTGGGTTTCGTTATGAAAAATTGTCCTGTTTGTAAAACGACGGCTTTGTCAAAGGTGCTGTTGGAATCCAATCTACCCGCCTTTGCTTGCCCTCAATGTGAAGGGGAATGGATTTCTGCAGATGACTATTGGGCATGGCTAGAGAATCAGGAGAAGACAATTCCAGAGCAGCTAGGGGATGAGCAACCTTTGGCAGTGTCTGACAATCAACAGGCGACGATCTGCCCGGACTGTCGCTGTTTGATGCTCAAATATCGGGTGGGACATGAGTTGAGTTTTTATCTGGATCAATGCTCTCGATGCCAAGGGCTGTGGTTTGACAAAAATGAATGGGCCAGCCTGAAACAGCGGGGGCTGCATGCTGAGGTCCACAAGGTATTTTCTGCACCTTGGCAAGTCAAAATTAGAGAAACAGAACGGCAGAAAAAGGTGGATCAAGTGTACCTCCAGACGATTGGTTCCGCAGACTATGCAGAGGCACAACGGGTCAAACAATGGATTGAACAACATCCCCAGAAAGATGTGCTGCTGTCTTTTCTCAATAATGCCTGAAGAGAGCGGCCCTATAACTCAGACAATTCGTGACACACCAAGTGGTATCGTTTTTGCGATCGCCTGCTCAGGTCAATGCTTACCAGAGTCAAGAAGGCGTGATGTAAAACGTCCTTTTCAATCCATGGAAGCCAGCAATTTGCAAAAGTACATTCAGCCGTCATGCTTGCCTAAGTGCTGCCACAAATACCTTTGGTAAATTTGCGGCGCACAATTGCGATTACTCTATACCTATGGCGACTAATCCAGAGTTTGAATATGGTGTCATTGAAGGTTTCTTCGGCAAACCTTGGGGTTGGCAAATGCGCGAAGACTACGCCAGCTTCCTCAAACAAAATGGTTTTCGATTTTATATCTATGCTCCCAAAGCCGATCCATACTTAAGAACCCATTGGCAAGATTTTTGGCCGGATGCAACTTTTGCCGCACTTCAAAAGCTAGGTGAGCAATATCAACAAGCAGGTCTAGCCTGGGGGCTGGGTATTAACCTGTACAACATCCATTTCGACTACGATCGACAGACCATTGAGCAACTTGAAACTAAGATCCAATACCTCAATCAACTCCAACCTAATATTCTGGCAATCTTATTTGATGACATGCGAGGTGATTGCGATCGCATCGCCTCTATCCAAACCGAGATCACCCATCGCATCACGGAACTCAGTACCGCCCAAAGATTTATGATGTGTCCGACCTACTACAGTGGCAGCAATGTCCTAGATCGGTTATTCGGAGAGCGTCCGAGCAATTATTTAGAGACCCTTGGACAACAACTCGATCCCCAGGTACAGGTGTTCTGGACTGGCCCTGAAATTTGCTCCAGCCACTATCCCCTTCCCCATTTACAAGAGGTGAGCCAAAAACTAGGACGCAAACCCTTTATTTGGGACAACTATCCCGTCAATGACAGCGCCAATACGTGTGATTACCTCCATCTACGGGCGTTTGAAAATCGGCCCTATCAAATGCAGGAATGGACCTCTGGACATGTAGTGAATCCTATGAATCAGGCGTATCTCTCTCAAATTCCACTCCAAACATTACACCTGAGTTATCAAGATCAAGATCGCTATTGTCCCCAACAGGCGCTCCAAGTCGCCGCGACAGCTTTATGCGGGAAAAATGTTGCCAAAGTACTACTGGCCGATTTGCCTCTCTTTCAGGATCAAGGCTTAAAGCAACTTAGCCCAACCACAAAGACCGAATTGATCGCTAAATACGCAAAGATCGGTACTAAATACACCCAAGAAATCGTCAGTTGGTTACAAGGAGAATTTCCCTTCTCTACAGATTGCCTCACAGAATAGTGTTGTACCCTGCTCCCAACAACCCATTCTGCAAAGCTAGCCTAGTTCTAAAACTGTAGATTTTCGGCGTCGAGATTCAATCTCAAAATGTGTTTTATCAATGAGCTAGACAATCTGTAATACAGATAAAAGTGATGACTCCTAAGAGCATAAACTTTGCTTGCAAGAACACTCTAAATTCCCCATCTGCACTTACATTGGAGAAAAGGAAGGATATCTCCTTCCGTGGCAGATAAAACAGCCAAACTCACATACATTAAAGAGGTAAAAAAGCTGTTGTTAATGAC
>CALDHF010000076.1 GCA_937941595.1 uncultured Acaryochloris sp.
GGACACTGAGTCGGTGCCACGATCGGGGCAAAAGCAGAGATGGATTGGTAGCGATCGCAATTCCGTATCCCACAAACCAGCGCCCCATGTCCCCCCATGGAATGGCCGCTAATACTTTGGCGATCAGGATCGGCTGGGAAATGTTGGGCAATCAGTTGGGGCAGTTCTTCGACGACATAGTCATACATGTGATAGTGCTTGGCCCAGGGGTCGGCGGTGGCATTCACATAGAATCCGGCCCCGGTGCCTAAATCCCAATCTTCCTCAGCACCAGGAGTTTCTCCATCTCGGGGGCTGGTATCGGGGGCGACGAGCATTAGACCATATTCGGCAGCATAGCGCTGGGCTCCTGCTTTGAACATGAAGTTCTCTTCGGTACAGGTCAAGCCGGATAGGAAATAGAGTACCGGGACCGGGCCTTTCCTAGCCTGGGGCGGCTGATACACCGAAAATTTCATGGGGGTTTGACAGGTTTGAGATGGATGGCTGTAGAATCCCATCTTGCCGTCGAAACAGACTGTCTCTTGGAGGCAGGTAAAGGTATCTGACATGGGTGCAAGCTAGAGCAACTCAGCTATTATCCGGGATTGGGTTGCGATCACAACCCAATTCATCGAATTGTTGCACCTGATGGTTTCCTCGGGCCTAGGGCGAGGAGGCACTATCCCTGGACAAGAGCAACCTCCGACCGTTACTTGTTGCCACTTTCACGACTAGTGGTTTGAGCGCAAAGCAAAATCAGAAAAACACAAGGAATGAACACAAACAGCGCTGTTGCAATTAAACCCAGATCATTCGTTTGCATGATGGATATAAGCTTCTATAACCGTTGAAGTAAGTAAAAGCGAGGCTAAGTTGAAAAATATTCTCCAGAAAATAAAATTTTCAATGCTTTAAAAATCAGCAGAAAGCAGTCCAGTAGAGCCAAAAAAACGAGATATATTTCAATATTATTTATTATGGAGCCTTGATATTAAATTCATCCCCAGGCCAACGTTAAGCTTGGATTCTATTTTGTTTAAGGTTCGTTTAGAGGGATAGAGATGGAGCTTGGTGATTCCCCTGCTAAGCAGGCTGAAATCCAGACAGTCATACTTGTTGCAGGTATGACTAACGTCAATAAATGAAAATTTAACTATCGATATCAGCCGCTATCTCGAAAGATAAAATTCCGTTCTTTCGTGACCATCATCAGGTAGTCTAAATATCAAACATTCCCTGAGTGGGAGACGGATACAGAATGCAAATTGATTTCCATAACGGAGTCACCTACGTTGTGGCCCGTTTAGCTGGATTCGATCATGCTCAAGCTGATGTGATTGCCCACTGTGCTCAATATGTGGATGATGCGACTAATTCTGGTCTCATTCGCTTTAACAATGGCGCTATTTTTAATCATATTAGTTCTGCCCATAAATTACTGGATTATCGTAATTTTCGGGCTCTTGCGAATTACCGGGTTTGGATTCCCTTCCATTTTTTACCCGGCAACGAAGGGCTCCCCGCGGATCAAAATCCAGAGGGCATCTTTGTTAATAAATTAATCTGTCGCCCCAATAGCTATATCGCCCAGGATATGTTGCGCCAATGTATTCAGCTGCGCCAGCATCAGCAGGGTCTCTATCGGCTGGGGATTGCTATGCATGTCTACGCAGATACCTGGGCCCACCAGGGATTTGCTGGCGTTAACCATCCTGTAAATGCAGCCACCAAATTACTAGACTCTCGGGGCAATCTTGATCTGAAATTCACTAAAAAAGTCAAAGCCTATTTCAAAAACAAACTGGTGGGCAATTTTACAGGTCATTTCTTGAGCGGTGTCTTTCCCTTAGGGCATGGAGCTGTCCTCGGCCATCCCGATAAGCCTTTCTTAAAGTGGGGCTACACTAACGGTCTCAAAGAGACCATCAGCAGAAACAATCCCCAAGACTATCTAGAGGCCGCAGATCATATGTGTCAGTGGATGCAGCGCTATCGCCTAGGAGATGCGGATGCACCAGTCTCAGGGTTACCGCCAAAGGATAAAGTCACGATTGCTGAACAGTTGCAGGCCATCGTTCATGACGATGATGACGTCCGGTATCAACAATGGTTGACCCTGATAGAAGAAGGTCGATTTAGTTTTGGCAGTGCCCGATTGTCCTATATTCACAAAGGCAAAGGATCGTGGAAACATGCTGCGATCGCAACCGAAGCCGATCTCGATACGGGCACTGAAATCTTTCCCTATCGGTCCCACTTTGAACAGAGCCATTGGAAACTATTCCATGAAGCCCTCATTGAGCATCGCACCTTCATCGTCGATACCTTGTTGCCGCAATACAACATTCATGTTGGTGGGGCCAAGCCCGTGAAATTAACCCGCTGAAACCAACTGATATTTTTGAACCGCTTGCAATAGATCACGATGGACCTCCGCAGACGCTGCCAAAATCAAACCCGGTCGTTGGTAGTTATGGCTAGTGTGCAACGGGGGTAAAGGTAAACCATCTAATCCCGTCAGCAAACATCCCGCTTCTTGGGCTAGAAAAGCCAGGGCAGCCCCATCAATAAACTTGCCCGATTCCAAAATTGCGCCTGCAAATTCTCCCTTAAGGATGGCGTTGATATTGGGTGCAAACTGCTCGGCGGTATAGGCCGTTTTCAGGTCATTGATTTGATAGGCAGGACCGACATTGGGAATCTGATCCGACAGTCCCCAGCCCAAATAGATTCGGGGTTTGGGATTCTCTATTTGCAGCTTCTGGCACTGGTCTAAGGATGCATCTAGAGGTCCAGAAAAAGTGCCCACTCCCCGCAGAGCATAGTAGTAACAATCCTGGACGGGTGAAATGGCTAGCACTGCCTCATACTCATCTTGATTAAGGACGCCAACAATGATCTGATAGTTGTCGTGGCCATCTAGGTAAAAGCGGGTGCCATCAATGGGGTCGAGAGTAACTAAGTAATCCCCATCAGGGCCCAATTCAATGGATCGGAAATATTTAGTATTGGCCGTTTTTTCGTACTCTTCACCATAGAACCGGATTCGAGGATAAGCACCTAAGAGTGCAACTTCCACCAAAGTCTGAATCGAAAGATCGGCATCCGATAAAGCAGCGCCAAAGTGATTCTGTTGATCGGTTTTTTCTGGGCAAGCCGCAATCACAGGCTGAATATTTTTAGAGTAGGCAGCGGCTAATCTCAAGGGTGGCAGTAATGTGTCCAAAATCTGCCGAGGCGTAGGTGAATTAGACATAGGTTCCATCGTTAACGGGCAAACAACCCCTTCTTACCTTAACTAGGTTAACGTCAGGTATGGGACGGGTTACCGATAAGGACTAATGGAACGATTTAATTTGCAAATTTTAGGGCGGTTTTGGAAAATCGCCATTAGCTACTGGAACAGCGAAGAGAAATGGAAAGCGCGGGGATTGCTCCTGCTAGTAATGGTGCTTTCTCTCGGATATACCGGATTAAGCGTACTCCTGAATAATCGCCGGGGGGTGATGATTTCAGCCCTATCAGCCCAGGATGAAGCCCGGTTCTGGCAAACCATTATGATCTTCCTGGGGGTGCTGGTGGCTTATGCACCTATTTTTGCAGGTTATACCTATTTACGGGATCGCTTAGGACTACAGTGGCGACGCTGGCTAACCAATCGCTATGTGGACAACTACTTTAGCAATCGAGCCTACTATAATCTCAACAATCTGCATGCGGACATCGATAACCCGGACCAACGAATTGCTGAAGATGTCAAAAGTTTTACCCAAGGATCCCTCACGTTTCTGCTGATTATTGTTGATTCCCTGTTAGGAATAATCGCTTTTAGCAGTGTGCTGTGGAAGATTTCCTCTTCCTTGGTATTGTTCTTAGTGCTGTATGCCGTCCTGGGTACCGTTGTAACGGTCGGCGTATTTGGGAAAGGGCTAGTACGACTCAATTTTGCCCAACTCAAGAAAGAAGCTGACTTCCGTTTTAGCCTAGTGCGTATTCGCGAAAATGCCGAATCGATTGCCTTTTATCGGGGGGAGCAACAGGAAGCGGATCAGGTTAAAGACCGGTTTATGGAGGCCTTTGAAAACTTCAAGAACCTAATTATTTGGCAGTTGAATTTGAATGTATTTTCTAATGCCTATGAGTTTTTGCCCTTTATCCTACCTGCCATTGTCGTTGCCCCTGGCATCTTTGCCGGTGAATTAGAAGTGGGCAAGGTCTCTGAAGCCCAAGGCGCGTTTATTCGAATCTTCTTTTCGCTAAATTTAATTGTGGCCCGTTTCCAAGAGTTAACCTCGTTTGGGGCTGGCATTGACCGTCTTTATACCTTTGCTGAAAACATAGACCAGCCTAGTCAGACAGAAACTGAGGAATCAACGGAGTCTGAAACCGAAGAGCAAGAACTCACCCAACCCACTTTTACTGTAGAAGAAGGGGAAGGCGTATCCCTAGCAGACCTCACCCTGATGACCCCCAATTATCAGCGGACCTTAATTACTAATCTCTCCATTGCTCTATCAGAAGGGGAAGGGCTATTAGTCAAAGGACCCAGTGGATGCGGCAAGAGTTCGTTACTGCGAGCGATGGCCGGTCTCTGGAATTCAGGCCAAGGCACCATCCACCGTCCTCAACCGGGGAAAATTCTCTTCCTACCTCAGCGTCCCTATATGATTGTGGGCAGCCTCCGGGACCAGATGATTTATCCCAATATGGAGATTGAGGCCAGTGATGAAGAGCTTAAGGCCATTTTGCAACAGATTAATCTACCGGATTTAGATGAACGGTTTGAGGGCTTTGATGCGGTGGAAGATTGGTCTTCGGTGTTGTCGTTGGGTGAACAGCAGCGGCTGACCTTTGCTCGGTTGTTACTGAATAAGCCC
>CALDHF010000077.1 GCA_937941595.1 uncultured Acaryochloris sp.
TGCTGTACTGCAATTCTAAGTCTTGGCTCCAGTTTAAGCAGGCGTTGCTCTATTCTGAAATGGCGGACGCCCCACTGCTGTTCAGTCGGGATGGTTTGACAGAATAATTCGAGTTCCCATCCCATGGAATGGAATTGGACAATCACTGCAGGTAAATTCTGAGCGATAGAGTCGTAGCATCGATAGTTCTTCAGTTTGCCAAAATTTTGGTGAGAACAGTGGCGGAAGTGAAAGAGATCCTCCGCTGAGCAAGCGATATCGATATCACTCGTGTCAATGTCAAGATTCAGGGGCGGTGTCCCAATCACACAAGGTTTAAATTTGCGAAGAACTCTAAGTAAGCTGAGTCCGTCAAGGACATGCTCAAAGTCTGGCTTCATAAATGCTAACTCGATTTTAAGTAAGAAGTTAGATGACTTTAAAAACGGAGCTTATGAGCTATATTTTCCATTACTGACTGAGTGCCATACGAATCGCTGGGTGGTCAAATTTATATTCTTCCTTTTCAATGCACCATTCCAGGTACATAACAACCCAAATGAAAGTTGTTATACGACACTTGACATCTAATATCCTGATATAGAGGAGTTATATGTTAGATAGTCGTATAACCATAGTTAAGGTTCTCTACGTCGGGGACATATTCCAAGTTAAGAGTTTGATCTAAATGCAGGCAGTACGAGATAAATTTATAAATAGAATAAGTAGCTCTACGGCTGATGCTGTTAGTGCATATTTCGTTCTTCAAATTGGAATCGATAGCCATAAGGTTCTTGCGACTCAATATCCAACGGCTAAGATACGTGTAGGGGACGGTAATCCGGGAGAACCTGGTATCAGGGTTGTGAAATACACCCCCACACACCTTCAAACTCAAGATAAGCTCTCAGGCAACAGAAATATAATTCTAGAATTATATTTATCTCAAATTGTACAAGAGTGGTTCGATTTTTTGGCTGATATATACGAGAAAGCTATCGACGATAATCTCAAGCAGAATGCAGGGTATGGAATACCCCATTCAAAAATTAAAGTTGATCTTTCATTGTCGACTACTCAACTTACGCAACAAATTAAAGCCTCTGCTTGCAAGAATTTCGATTTTCTAAATGCTAAAGAAAAACTAAATACTATTGAAAAAACTTTGTCTCAAGATTTGTCATCACTTACAAGTCAAAAGCAGCTTTTATCAGTAAATATAACGGTAAGAAACATATTGCAACACGCAGCAGGAGTGGTAAGTAAGGATGATCTAAAGAATTTAGGTTTAGAAGGAAAATATATAACTGAAGATCACGGTATTAAAACCATTTCTATCAGAGCTGGAGATAGGGTGTCGCGAACCATTTATGATATTGAAAATTTCACGGACTCTTTGATTGATATTGCAAAGGCGCTAATTCCTTAAAACTTAGCAAAGCTCAACCTCTGCTGTAGGACAAATTTTCAGCTTCGCTTTTGGGTCTTTGGTGGCTTCACTGTAAGTTGTTGAGTTTCAATTGCTGAACATTTCATTTGAGGCATGTTTCTCTTTTGTTTTCGGTGGGCCAGCTATGATTCAAATGTATTTGCAGACGTTGGTCAGTTGTTGTCTAACTCTTACATGCACTCGAACACTCGAAATATCTGACAGATTGAACTCTTTAAATTGTCCTTCGTGTCGGTGATGTTATCCGTCTCCGCAACAATGCTGTAAGCAATTAAGAACTTTTTCCGAGATCGCAGCAATGCGAAACACGTCGAAATGATTCGCGCAGCCTTCAACGATGGAAGGACGCTATCCAGATTTGTCGCTAGGGACGTACGACGCGAGATCAAGATTGTGAAAATCAACGAGATCGATGTTGTCCAGATTAGAACAGACAACATTCTGTATGTGAGCAAAAAATTGGCCGCCGAGCAAATTGCGAAACCCCAAAAGGTTGCACTAGACGAATTGTGGGAATGGACTGGGCAATCATGGGGTGGTCTTCCAGATGGAACTTCAATTGTGGATCAAACACCATCAGACTCGCCTAGTACTCAGAACGATGGGCAACACAGAATGATCGTTGTCATCTTACTTGACAGCTTCTTAGTTTGTAATTACAATGTAACTACGTTTTCAGGCATCCTAGTATGGGCAACGTTATCAAAGCTCGAATCGTTAAAATTGGGAATTCTCAAGGCGTTCGTATTCCTAAGCTCCTTTTGGAGCAAAGCGGTATTCAGGATGAAGTTGAGATTGAAGTACAGGGCGATTGTCTGACTATTCGCACAGCACAGTGCTCGCGTACAGGATGGGGTGAGGCATTTGCTGCAATGGCGAAGCATCAAGATGATGTACTTCTAGATGAAGTCAACACCACTGACTGGGATCAATCTGAATGGGAATGGTAGTCAAGCGTTTCGATGTTTTTTTGGTCAATCTAGATCCCACAGTTGGAAGTGAAATTCAGAAAACGCGCCCCTGTGTTGTTATCTCACCAGATGAGATGAACCGTTATATTTCTACGGTTATTATCGCTCCAATGACTACAAAGGGTAAACAATATCCCACTCGTGTTCTCTGTCAATTTCAGGGCAAAAATGGGCAAATTGTCTTGGATCAAGTCCGCACAGTAGATAAAAATCGATTAGTCAAAAAGCTTGGCCGAATCAGTCAAGATGAGCAAAAAAAGCTTCTTGCTACCTTAGCTGAAATGTTTGCTGAATAGGTTGCCTAACATCCTCTGGAGTGATTCCTATAAAAGCAATGAAGGAAGAGAGCAATGGAGTGCTAGGGACTTTACCCAGTCATTAGTTCTGCTGGTAACAGCTATCTCTTGTACCAGCGTAAAGGCTTTGTCTCTTCGCGGACGACACTGCCTTTGGCCTCTAGATCCAACTGCACCGTTTTAGCCCACCATCCTGATGTTTTACTCTGGGGAAACAGATCATCAGGAAGGTGCGGTTGAACCTGCTGCTGAATCTCCTTTTGAGTTAGCCCTGGTGACTGAGTGGGCAAGATTTTTAGAAATGCCACTTTCATCGCTGCGTACTTGGCAGCATTAACCCGAGTCACTTGTCCAGGAACATTTATATTTTCGACTTCTATTTTCTCGTCTTTGTTAGCCATGTTGTTAACCCTAAGCAACTCCTTTTTGCCCAACGATTTGTCACTACTATAGGTGAAGTCTGCGACTGTTATGACTCATAGCTGAGTCAGCACAAATCTATCAAACTTGAGCAAGTAAATCGCAAGAGAAAAATAAAGGTTGGGAACAACCTGACACCTAACTATTTTGGCTTACAGAATGAGAGCGATAGAAATAGTGCAAGCATTTCCTATGACAATAGTTTGTCAGATTGATGAATGGCCTCTGCCATTGGAGTAAGCTGGTTTATAGGATCGGCTAACGTCAGAAATGCTCAGTAATGAGAACCTTTTCGCACTTAGATATTGAAGAACAGACTACCGGGACATTGAGCTATGACCGGGTTAATGGCTGGTCGAAACCTTTTCCAGACTTAGATTCTAAAAATACGCTGGTTGTTGTGTTCGCTGCCCATGAATACTGTGACTCACCAGAACCATTACTAGAGATCTGCAATTATTTTCCAGAATCGAAGATTATCGGCTGTAGTTCGCCAGTTGTGATCTATGATGGATTGTTACTCGAAGGTGCGATCGCAGTCGGTATCATCCGTTTCGAGAAGACCCAAATTCGACTGTCATTTGCACCAGTCAGCACCTTTGAAGCCTCTCAAACGGCTGGTCAACACCTCAGCGCGCAACTGGCTGATGTCGACCTGAAAGGAGTACTCATTTTTTCCGACGGTGCAACGACGGAAGCAACAGATCTAGTTCGAGGTTTGCAGGAAATGTTGCCACCGGATGTGACCATTACCGGTGGCTTAGCAGGCAGTCACACCCTTAACGATACATGGGTGCTATGTGACGGTGAGCTAAAACGATTTCATGCCTGTGCCGTGGGCTTCATCGGTCACTCTGTAGAACTGACGCGAGCAACCGGAGGAGGATGGCGCTTAATCGGAGCAGAATGTAAGGTGACGCGAACGTCCGGTCGGAGATTGCTCGAACTAGATGGTGAACCTGCCAACACCGTTTACCAGCGCCAGGTGGGCAGCGACATAGGATTCGGTTTGCGTGAGTCGTCAGCTCGCAGCCCTCTGGCCGTTCGGTGGCCGGGCCTCGAAATGCAAATCGTTCGCAGCGTCAACAGCATAGATCAAGAATCTGGCACCATTGAATTAGCTGGCGATATTCCAGAAGGTGTGACTGTTCAAGTTATGACTACTACGGAAGATGAAATCCTGGATGGTGTCGACGAAGCGATCGAGCGAATGCGCAGCAAAACGATCCTGCCGCAAAACAATGCGCTGGCAGTGTGTGTGAGCTGTGCTGGCCGACGGACTGTGTTGCTTGATAAAACAGCTGAAGAAGCCGCTCTTGCCCAGGATGGCTTAGGGCATGGAATTCATCAGATCGGGATGTATTCCTTCGGAGAAATTTCAACGACCTCATCGGGCCCTCCACAGAGTCACAATGAGACGATTACCATGGGGCTAATACGCGAGTATTAGGGATCGACTATGCCTACCCAATCTTCGTCCGAAAAAAGTTCCAGCGAACTCAACCGTATGCTCCAGCGACTTATGCGCCGACAAGGCGTAACGGTAGATGACGTTCCTAATTGCGAAAGCTGGCATAATTTCGTCTTAGCCGTAGATCAAACGATTCAGGAGTTCAGTGTCAATCGTGAACTTCTAGAACGGTCGGTGAAGTCAACGTCGTTGCAACTCAAGCAGGCCTATGAAGATTTAAAAACTGAATCCAACTTACGTCTTGCCCAAGCGGACTTACATCAGCGAGAATTAGAGAACTTGGTACAGGAAAGAACCGCTGAACTACAAAACGCCCAGCTTCACCTCAAAAAAATAAATAAGCGACTCGAGTACGATGCTACCCACGACGACTTGACGGGTTTAGCCAATCGAAACCAATTAATGAGGGAATTGAATCGGTGCGTCGCTACACTAGGCACCGATGCAGCCATCGGACTGTGTTTTTTCTTCATCGATTTCGACCGTTTCAAACAAATTAATGATACGTTCGGCCACTTGATGGGTGACAAAGTGTTGATTCAGGTGGCCAATCGTTTATCAGCACTGGTTGATAATCCAACGTGCCTTGCTCGTTTGGGCGGAGATGAATTCGTTTTGCTCATGGGTAAACTTGACGAATCCACAGCAGTCAAACTTGCACAAAGAATTATCGATGCATTCGCTCAACCTATGCGAATTCGCGATACCGAGATTCCTCTGGCTGTGAGTGTTGGCATCTTATTAGCTGACGCATCGTACCAATCTGCTGATGAAGTAGTCCGTGATAGCGACATTGCCATGTATCGCGCTAAGGCAACAGGCAATTGCTATCAACTTTTCGACGAGGGCATGCGGACGGAACATTTGGAGAGGATGGCGTTAGAGCGAGAATTAGAGATTGCCGTTCGCGAAAAACAGTTCCGCGTCAACTTTGAACCCATCATCAACACCAATGAGTCCGGTATCTTTTCAATCGAGTCTTTGGTGCGATGGCTTCATCCAGAGAAAGGTATTATCTCACCGTGTAAGTTCATTCCTCTTGCTGAAGAGCTGGGGCTGATCATAGAAATTGACCGGATTGTATTCGAGAAAACATGCAAGCAGTATTGTCAGTGGCGAGCGAATGGCATTGCCAGTCCCCACCAGAAGTGCAATGTGAACCTTTCCAGTGGTCAACTAGAAAGATCTGATATCGTGCCCTTTTTGCTGAGCACAATTGATATGTCAGATATGAGTCCCCACGATGTTGTACTCGAAATCACTGAGAGCTATTTGCTCGCGGACTCTGGACTCGTCATGAAAAATCTGAACAAAATGAACGAGCTGGGATTTAGCATTTTTGTCGACGACTTCGGTACGGGCTACTCGTCCCTGAGTTATCTAGCAAAGTATCCCATCCATGGTATTAAAATCGATCGTAGTTTCGTTAGAGATTTGACAAAAAGCCCGGAAAGCAAAGAGTTGATTCGCTCGATCATAGCTATGGCCGCAGCTTTGAATCTGAAAGTTGTCACCGAGGGCGTAGAAACGATAGAGCAATTGCATATCATCACGGAGCTGGGTTGCCACTATATTCAAGGCTTCTTATTTACTCGTCCGATGAATTCAATGCAGGCCGCAGCTTTCTTGGTGGATAAGCCGTATCGTGAGTTGATCGAGTGCGATTCTATCTCAGCGTGACTAGAAACTACAAATTAAATCGAGTCAAGGGTTGTGCTAGCACTCTAAACAACCTTCATCAGGTCCTCATGTTCTTGAGAACTGAGAGTTTTGGGACTAACGACGGGCATACCTGAGTCAATATTAAAGAAAGGGGTCTGTTTATAGCTCCCGTCGATACGTGCCTTCAGAAGCATCAGCAGATTACGAAGGATTGTTTTGACTAAACCGGATTCCTGGGGTTTAGGGTCGCCTTTGGCACCCTTCGTGTGCACGTGTACACCTCCTGGCTCAAAAAGATCATCCAGTTTGACACCAGAAGATTCTAAGCAATTATGCACAACACCCACAAAAGACAGGGTATGGCTCGATAACGTACCGCCAATCGGTGTATTACAGCAAGTGGTATACCAACGTAGTAGACCTGCTTCTGTCAGTCGCATACAGGCCAAAAATTCAGTCCCTTGAGCAAAAGAAATATTTTTGGGGAGCATCTGAACGATGTCTGTGCCACCGTGACAATCGAGAATATCATCACTTCTGTCTAGGAAGTGAGCAAAGGCCTGACAGTCGTGGCAATAACAGGTTAGCCGATTGATGGTTTTCGGTTGATCAACACAACCTTGAACCTTTCCACAATTACACTGGATTGGATAGGTCATTTTTCCCTTCTCTATGGCGCTAATGTTGCTGACTAACGGCCCAAATTAGTCGCGGTAACTCCCTTTGAGTTTAGTATGCGTCACTTCTACCGTCCGCTGCATTGATGACTGTTAGATGTCACCCTTTTTTGACAAAGGGGACTAAGTGCATCATGTAATCCTTTTTGCCAATGGGGACACCCGCCATACGCAAAATGTCGTAAGCGGTGACCAGATGGAAGTAGAAGTTGGGAATTAGAAATTCGTGGACATAGGCACTACCCGACAGCTCAAGGTAGAGACTCTCGCCTAGGTCAATACGTGAGACGTCTGTGAGCTTTTCGTCTTCAATATCAATGCCCACTAGCAAGTCCTGGGTCTTGGCAATATGCTCATAGGCCTGGATGAGAGAGGTGACGTCTGGATCGAGGTTATCCGCAGGTTTGCCCTCACACCACAGGGCAAAATTGCGGGGTTGATTGCAGGTGAAGGCAATCTGAGTGCCGAAGGGCAACATGTCAGCCACAATACGCTGTTGCAGAAATGATTCGTTATCACCGCAATGAGTTTGAGCAGTCTTCAAGAGATGCTCAAGTGTCGCCAAGCGGCTTTGGAAGAGGGTCTGAATTAAATTGATACTCTGACTTTGCATGTTGTGATTCCTCCAAACTGCCGTGTAGCCTATTTGTTTTTTGAACAGGTTCTAGGAAACCAACGGACAGATTAATATCAGCTGTTAGGGCTAGAGATTATCCTGTGACAATGCTGTGATCAATCAACTGCTGAAACATATCAATCAGAGAAGTGGCGAGGGGACGATAGGTGAGTCCTAATTCGCGAATGCTCTTGCGGTTGTCTAAACCAAAAGACACCCCAATATTTCGATCGATAATTTTTCGGGTCATATTGCTATCTAATAACGGCCCAATTAACCAAACTAGTGTTTTGGGCAGAATGCTTTTGGGGAATGGATAGGTATCCCCAAAATGATCTCGGAGAATTTTGGCCATCTCCGGGAAATTGGTATCGTGCCCAGACGTAATATGGCGACCTTGAGCAGAGGGGGTAAATCCTGCCGCCATATGGGCTGTAGCGACATCACGAACATCTACAGCACCAATCCGATAGTCGGGGACACCCATTTTCATGGTGCCATCGCCTAATTGTTTGATCAGAGTGAAGGACTCTGAGGTGGCAAAGGGGTTAATCCCTGGCCCCAAGACCAGGGAGGGATTGATGGTGACCAAATCCCAGCGATCCTGAGCCTTAGCAATTTTCCACGCTTCTTTCTCTGCCAAAGTTTTAGAGTAACAGTAGGGCTGGTGGCTGAGTGAGGAGGTAGTATTCCAGTCTGCTTCGGTAAATAAATCACCCTCAACCTGCTCTAGATCAGCACCATCTCCATAAATCGCTGCGCAACTACTGGTAACCACCACGCGCTGAACTGAGTTGGTTTGGTTGGCTTGCTCCAAAACATTGCGGGTGCCGAGTTGGGCGGGTTCAATGAGATCTTTTTGCGGATTATCGACGGCAATCGTGAAGGGAGAAGCGGTATGAAACACCACTGAACATTCCTGCATGGCCTCGGCGTAAGATCCTGCCGTGAGTAGATCGGATTTGAAATATCGGATATGTCCTGGAGACTGTTCTGCTAAGACGTTGAGATATTGGAGCTTAGTGGTATTGGCCGGATCGCGAACGGCTGCATGAACGGTAAAGCCTTCTTTGAGTAAAAGCTTGACGAGCCATCCAGCAACGTAACCTGTGGCACCCGTTACGAGAATAGGGGCTGAGGTATCGTAGGTGGAATGGGTCATACTGCTTCCCTATTTTTGCAGGATTAGATGGAACACTGTTATCCCGTAGAGTAGCGTATTTATTACAACGACGTTGTATCCGCAGAACCGAGGAGATTGAGAGGTTGAGCTGGCTAGAGGTTATCACTCAACACCGCTATTAGCATCACTGGTAAGGAGAACTCCTTTTGGGAAAAAGCTGAGTAGTCGGTTGTCTAATGACCGCTGAAGGTATGGAGACTTGCCGTTACTCTGGGGCTGATATCTTCTTTGCCGTTGCCAAATAGAGGAGAGGACCGAATGAACCCATGAACACCGTTACCAATACCCAAGGCCAAGGATTTCGATTGTTTTGTCTGGCCTCTGGAATCAACCAGCTCAACACCAGCACCAGGGCGATCACCAAATCTGTAAAGACTTGCCAACCCGCTGGGCTATAGCGGTTGTAATCTAAAATGCCGAGATAGCTCACCTGGGTCATGGCATATCCAGACAAGAGGGTAAAAGGAATCAGAATAATGAGAGCTATCCAGCGTTTATTGACCATAACAAACTCCTTGCATAAGATTTGCATTTATCCTCACTCCTGATTTGAATTGCAGCAATGACCTCCCAGGTTATTGAATTTATCCTCGGTCCTGGTTGAGAATGGACAGCAGAGAAAGAAGAATTTCATGACTGCTGCCAGCCTGCAAAACTTTCAGCATATCTGTCGCCAGTGGCGTCAATTCAGGAAGCTGTCACAACTGGATTTAGCCCTGGCTGCCAATGTGTCGCAACGCCATGTCAGTTGGCTAGAGACTGGGCGTAGCCATCCCAGCCGCGAAATGGTTGTGCGCCTCTCAGATGCAATGGATATTCCCTTGCGGGAGAGGAATGTGCTGTTGCAAGCAGCTGGCTATGCTGCTGCATATCGTGAAACGCAATTGGATGAGCCCATCATGGCCCCTGTGCTTGATGCGTTGAATCATGTGTTGCAATATCATGATCCCTTACCTGCCTTTGTTGTTGATCGCTACTGGAATGTAAAAAAGACTAATCAGGCGGCAGATCTGTTGCTCAGTATTGGGGGTGATCCACAAGCACTTCAGACAGAAATGAGGGTTGAGGGGAAACTCAACCTAGCTTTGCTGACCGTGCATCCCGAGGGTTTAAGGCAATATATTGCCAATTGGGAGCAGGTCTTACCTTCTATCATCCGCCGTCTCAGGAGTGAATCCCTCGCCTCTGGTGATCTGGGAATTCAGGAACAATTCGCCCAATATATCGAATTAGCTGCCCCTGAGGGGTATTGCGAGCTAGACAGTCCTAACTTGCTGCCTGTCTTACCCTTGGAACTAAATATTAATGGTTTAGAACTGAGTCTGTTCTCGATTATTGCTACTTTTGGTACGCCCCAAGACATCACGACTGATGAACTTCGTATTGAAACGTTCTACGCCACCGATGCCAAAACTGAGCAATTCTTCCGGAGCCATGATTGTGAGCATGGCACATAATGTTTGGGTAATGCTGGCAATAAGACGGGGGATCACGGAAAATATAGAGCAGAAAGTGTCGATGCATGGCCCCCTGAGATAGCCTGTAAGCAGTACCACTCAAATGAAGGAGATTTCCTGTGATTGAGTACCGAAACAACCCCACGAGTAACGTTGTTGAACTAATTGTTGAGGGCCAGATTACCGAGGCAGACTTGGATCAGACCATTTCGCGAATGAAGTTGGATATTTCCAGACACGGGAAGCTGAAAGTCCTGGAAGAGATTCGGAGATTTGAGGGCATAGATCCCATTGCCTTATGGAAAGATGCTCAGTTTGGCCTCAGCCATGTAGACGACTTCTCCCATGTCGCTGTTGTAGCTGAAGAGGCATGGGTAAGGACGATTTCGACGGCTGCCGATAATATTCTGTCTGCTCAGGTGAAAGCCTTTGAACCCTCACAAATGGAAGCTGCCCGGACCTGGTTGCTCACGGCCCCCGATCCGAGCCAAGTATCTGGTATGAAATACCGCAGCAGTAGTGAGAGCAATGTGGTTGAAATCATCATCGAGGGCAAGATTACCGCCGCTGATTTTGATCGGATTGTGCCTCAAGTCAAAGCCGATTTGGCTAAGCATGGGAAAGTGAAAGTGCTGGAGGAGATTCGCAGCTTTGAAGGCATGGATCCAATGGCATTGTGGAAAGATTTACAGCAGGCATATATGGTCAAAGACATTACCCATGTTGCATTGGTGGCCGATGCTCAGTGGATGCGGACTATTGCGGAAGCGGTAAGTGCAGTTTTCCCGGCTGAGATTAAAGCGTTTGAGCGATCGCAAATTGATACAGCCCGAACTTGGCTAGCGACTGCCTGAGCATCGCAAACGTTGAAAGTAGTCCAAAACATTGAGCATTCATTGGCCAATCGGAAGTGCAGCGTATCTTGCCCTAGCTTTGACTCGCCATTGAAGGGGAGAATCAACCTGCTGAATGGAGGGATCTGATAGGTGCTGTTATGGCAAGGCTTGCTCAATCGCCTGTACAAGCTGTTCCACTTCAGATTCTAGAGTCAGATAATGGACACAAGCCCTGACACAGTTAGGGTCGGCGATCAGGCGCACCATGATACTTTGGCTTTCTAGCTGTTGTACAAACGGACGATGATTGCTCATACCTTCAATCTGAAAGGCTACTAAACCCGACTTAGGTGCTGTCGTGCGCAGACAGGTAAGCTTAGGGATCGTGCTGAGCATCTCCCATAAAGTTCGGCTGAGGTCCAGAATTCGTTGATATCGATCAGTCGGCGTTCCCCACTGTTCTTGGAGTTCAATGGCTGCCGTTAATCCCGGAAAGAGCGGAAAAGCTGACGTAGCCACCTCATATCGACGACCGTCTGGTTTCCAACCTGTGGGTTTACCTTTGGTATCCATATCAATCCCACGCCAGCCAATAAATGTGGGTTCTAACATGTCCAGAGACTGAGGTCGGACATACAATCCACCTAAACCATCAGGGCCACAGAACCACTTATGACCTGTAAACGCATAGAAATCCACATCTAACTCATCCACACTCAGAGGCAATACCCCCACAGATTGTGCAGCATCTACCAAAATAGCCACGGTGGGAACAGCTTGTCGACAGGCGGCTGCCATTGCCTTGAGCGGCAAGACCTGACCCGTATTCCAAAGAATGTGGCTAACCACTGCCAAACGGGTATTGGGTCGTAAATGCTCCACCATCACTGCAATCGGATCACCCTCATTCAGGGTTGCCATTAAGGGGAAGGTCGAAATCTCAATGCCATAACGATGGCTGAGTTGCTGGGCGGTAGCGATAATACCAGGATGCTCACAATCAGAGAGTAACAGGTGATCGCCGGGTTGCCAGTCAAACCCCCACATGGCGATATTGCAGCCGCTGGAAACGGATTCTGTCAGGGTGATGGTGCTGGGAGAGACATTGAGTTGAGTTGCTATTGCACTCCGAGTACCCTCTACTTTCTCCGTCATCCAAGCCAATGCACCCCCAGTAAACGGGCCTAATTCTTGCATTCGACCATAGGCAGACTGAATCGATTCTAAAGCAGGCTGAGGAAGAGGTCCTTGCCCACCGTAATTAAAGTAAAGTTTGTTCGCTAAGGCAGGGAATTGTTGTCGATGTATCTCTAACGAGGGTTGTTGATGGGTTGCCATGGCGCTCTTTTTGTCTCAGTCAAATGTCCACCCAGTCAGCATAGCCTTAAATATTCTGCTTTATTTAAGGCTATGCAAACAGCCTCTAAATCGGATGGAAAATTGATGTCAGTAGCAATGCAATGACATGGTTCAAGGTCCAGCAGATTACGGTTAGTTCAGAGATTAAACATACTGAACCGTACTACTATCATCAAGTTCGAAGTTGGAAGTTCCTTGCATAATGGCAATGATTTCGTCATTAGACCCCCCTTGATAGGTGATGGCAGTGCCACTTGGTAGACCCTGTGAAGCAGCCCCTAGCGAGTAATCACTAGCCTCGCCTTTGAGTTGCAGCATATCTCCTTCAGTCGGGTCAAAGTC
>CALDHF010000078.1 GCA_937941595.1 uncultured Acaryochloris sp.
CGGTTGAGCACTAAAATTCGATCCACATTGCGAATCGTGGAGAGTCGATGCGCAATAATAATGGCAGTCCGTCCCACAAGGAGGCGCTCTAATGCTTCCTGAATAATGGCTTCAGTGCCGACATCCAAACTCGCAGTAGCCTCATCGAGGACCAAGATCCGGGGATTGCGAATCGCAGCCCGAGCAAAAGCCAATAGCTGTTTTTGGCCTCCAGATAAATTGGTGCCGCGCTCCCGGAGCACCGTATGGTAGCTATCGGGCAACGCCTCAATAAACTGAGCCACATTCATTTGCTGAGCCGCCTGCTTCACCGCCTCTAGGGAATAGTCTTCACCCAGGGTAATGTTACTTTTGACATCTCCAGCGAACAAAAAACCATCTTGCAAAATGACGCCGATATGCCGTCGCAACTCTGCCTGGGGCAGATCACGGACGTCCACACCATCCACTAGAATTTGGCCTGCGGATATTTCGTACAAACGGCAGAGCAGCCGAATAATTGAACTTTTTCCGGCCCCTGTAGGGCCAACGATAGCGACTTTTTCGCCAGGTTGGATCCTAAAATCTAGATTTTTGAGGACCCAATCCTCCTCCTTATAAGCAAAGGACACATTTGCAAACCGGACTTCACCTAACGGTTGATTATTAGAGTGACTGGGTAGGATTTGGGGATGCTCTGGATCTCGAATTTCAACGGGCTGATTCATCAGATCGTTAATGCGTTCAACCGCCGTAAAACCCGCTTGAATGGCCGTAAACTTCTCGGCCAACTGCTGGAGTGGAAAAAACAATCGCTGAGAGTACAGAATAAACGTCGAGAGGGTTCCTAGGGTGAGGGCTTCCCCCACGACCTGAACACCCCCTACCCACAGCACCCCAGCAACCGCAATAAAAGCAATCCACTCCAAGGTTGCAGACACAGCGGAGTCATAGAAAATGGTGTGGTCAATCTCGGTTACATAGCGCTGATTAATCTGGCGAAAGAGGTCTGCATTGTAAGATTCCCGCCGAAACAATTGGACAATGCTAATGCCCATAATATTTTCTTGCAGATTAGAATTTAGGGCCGACAATTCCTCACGAGCTTTGTAATTTGAGCGCCGATATCGATGTTGAAAGTAAATAATCAGTCCCGTCACGGGGAACAACAGCAGTAACAACATGAGGGCCAGTTTCCACTGTTGTAGAAACATAAAAGCGACAATCACCAAAATTGAGAATAAATCACTGACAATGCCCACGGCCCCTGTCGAGAACACATCGCCTAAAGCTTCAACATCGCTGCTCAGGCGGGTGATTAGCTGTCCTACGGGCGTGCGATCAAAAAACCGAACCGCTAAAGATAACACATGGGCAAATAGATCGTTGCGAATATCAGCGGTAATTTTTTGCCCGACTTTCTGCACTAAAAAACCTTGTACAGCCTGCAATCCAAACCGCACAATCACCGTTAGCAAGAGCAGAACCGTTAAGACGTTAATGGTCTCAGGCAATGTTAGTCCTTGCACCAGGGCGGCCAAGTCTGCAAACCAACCTTTGAGTAAGTTGGGGAAAGATAATTTCTCCAGCCCATTAAAGAACCAGGCAACTGAGTCATAGAGGCGAGACTCACTGCGGATAGCTGAGATCGCTTGACCCACCAGAATGGGCTGTAATGCTCCGGCAACGGATAGGGGCACTAGCAGGCAAAAGACGGTTAACAGTTCACGCTTATGCTGTTTAGCATAGGGAACAACCCTCAGTATCAGTCGCCAATCTCCTTGAGGCGTGCGGCGAAATCGCTGAGGCTGGGTGGAATTTGTGGAAGAAGTCATACGTCTTAGTGTAGGGTGCAATGCCGTGAAGTTGCACATCCATACCAGGGGATCACGATGTCTTTTGTATCCTTAACCTGAAGGGGATTTTTAGCTGTTAAGTTACAGGCAAGGACAACCCATTCTCAGCCAGAAATATCATCTCCATATAGGGAGGGAAACGCCATCATGAAAGTTGCAGTTTTCAGTAGTAAAGCTTACGACCAACAGTTCTTAAATGCTGCCAATACGGATCATGACCTTGTTTTCTTTGAACCCCGCTTAACCTTAGTGACGGCCCCCCTAGCTAAGGACTTTGAGGCTGTTTGTGCGTTTATCAACGATCAGTTGGATGCTGAAACCCTAGAAATACTGGCCTCCCAAGGCACAAAATTACTAGCGTTACGGTCTGCGGGGTTTAACAATGTGGACTTGGCTAAAGCCGCAGAATTAGGACTGACAGTGGTCCGAGTCCCTGCCTACTCCCCTTATTCCGTGGCTGAGCATGCGGTTGGTTTGATTTTGATGCTGAATCGCAAGCTATACCGAGCCTATAACCGGGTCCGCGACGATAATTTCTCTTTAGAAGGGTTATTGGGCTTTGACCTCCATGACTGTCCGGTGGGAATTGTGGGTACAGGCAAAATCGGTCAATGTTTTGCCCAGATTATGAAAGGCTTTGGCTGTCGTCTGTTGGCCTACGATCCCTATCCCAACCCAGCCTGTTTAGAGCTAGGGGTAACCTATATGGATTTAACCGATCTCCTGTCTCAATCCAACATCATTTCTCTGCATTGTCCGTTGACACCAGAGACCCATCACATCATTAACGCCACCACCTTAGCGGCCTTCCAGCCAGGAACGATGCTAATCAACACCAGTCGGGGCGGTTTGATTGATACACCTGCCGTTATCGATGGCATCAAATCTGGACAAGTAGGCTATTTAGGCATCGATGTTTACGAACAAGAAGAACATTTATTTTTTGAAGATCTGTCCGATACGGTGATTCAAGATGATGACTTTCAACGCTTGCAATCCTTTCCCAATGTTTTGATTACAGCCCATCAAGCCTTCTTTACCCACAATGCCCTGGAAAATATTGCCACCACCACGATCAACAATATTACGGATTTTGCGGAGGGACGTCCTTGTATGAATCAGGTCAAACTGACTTAGACCACGGTATTCTAATCAACGGTGACCTCTGTATGAAGTGGCTATCAACTAGCACTATCAAGAGTTCGTCTATTCCAAATTAGTACACAAATTCATGAGTATTAACACCGTCTATACCCAACCCTTTTCGGACCAAAAACCGGGAACGTCTGGCCTGCGCAAACAAGTGACTGTTTTTCAGCAGTTTCATTATCTAGAAAATTTTATTCAATCTATTTTCGATAGCCTAGAAAACTATCAAGGTCACACCCTGGTGGTGGGGGGCGACGGTCGTTTTTATAATCGGCATGCGATTCAGATTATTTTGAAAATGGCTGCGGCCAATGGCTTTGGTAAGGTTCTGGTGGGTCAAAACGGAATTCTGTCCACCCCTGCTGTCTCTTGTGTGATTCGCAAGCATAAAGCCTATGGCGGCATTGTGTTGTCGGCCAGTCATAATCCGGGGGGACCCGACGGTGATTTTGGCATTAAGTACAACATCGGTAACGGTGGCCCTGCACCCGAGAAGGTGACGGAAGCCATTTATGCCCGCAGCCAAGTGATTGATGCCTATCAAATTATGGAAGCGGAAGATGTCGACTTAGATGTCTTGGGAACCTCGAAACTTGGGGAGATGACTGTTGAAGTCATTGATGCGGTGCAAGACTATGCCCAGTTGATGGAGTCTCTGTTTGATTTCGACCGGATTCGACAATTATTGACCTCGGGTGGGTTTAGCATTCTTGTGGACTCTATGCATGCGGTGACCGGACCCTATGCCCATGCGTTATTCGAAGATCGGTTAGGCGCTCCTGGGGGGAGTGTGATTAATGGCAAGCCCCTAGAAGATTTTGGTGGAGGCCATCCCGATCCGAATTTGGTGTATGCCCATGAATTGGTAGAACGCTTATTTGGTGATCAGGCTCCTAATTTTGGGGCGGCGTCTGATGGCGATGGCGATCGCAATATGATCCTCGGTCAGCGCTTTTTCGTGACCCCTAGCGATAGTCTGGCCATTCTGACGGCCAATGCCAAGCTCGTTCCGGGGTATGAGCAGGGTTTAACCGGGGTGGCGCGGTCTATGCCGACCAGCCAAGCCGTGGATCGAGTGGCTGCTAAATTAGGGTTTAATTGCTATGAAACCCCGACCGGATGGAAGTTTTTCGGCAATCTTTTGGACGCAGATAAGGCGACTCTGTGTGGGGAAGAAAGTTTTGGTACTGGCTCGAACCATGTTCGAGAGAAGGATGGCTTATGGGCTGTGTTCTTCTGGCTGAATATCCTGGCAGTGCGTCAGCAATCTGTGGAGGATATTGTCAAGGAACATTGGCAAGAATATGGCCGCAATTACTATTCTCGCCATGATTATGAAGGGGTTGATTCCGAAAAAGCTAATACTCTAATGGCGAATTTGCGCAGCAAGGCCCCGACTCTGAAGGGACAAAAATTGGGTCAGTATGAAGTTGACTATGCTGATGACTTTAGCTATACCGACCCCATTGATGGCAGTGTCAGCCAAAAACAGGGATTGCGCATTGGGTTTACGGATGGATCTCGGATTGTCTTCCGGCTGTCTGGAACCGGGACGCAGGGGGCAACCTTGCGACTCTATGTAGAAAGCTATGAACCAGATGTCAATAAGCAGGGGCTGGATCCTCAGGACGCCCTAGCGCCTTTGATTACTTTGGCGGATGAAGTCGCGCAGATCCGAACCCTAACTGGACGCGACAAACCTACCGTCATTACTTAAGCTCATCTTCCATCGCCTGAATCATAGATCGGGGTGGTGCATTTTCGGCCTGGGGTGTTTCTGGTCAGTTGCAAAGACACTCTGGGCAATTTGAGAAAAGGCATTGCATTGCCAAACGATTCTTGTATAATGATGGGACTTTGCCTTACAAGGCCCTGGGCGGGTGGCGAAATGGTAGACGCACCACACTCAAAATGTGGCGACTTCGGTCATGAGAGTTCGAGTCTCTCCCTGCCCATTCTCAATTGATGGTTTTATTGCTGGCGGCTCCTAACGGCGTTATTTCTTGAACACGTAGGATTGAAGTCTGGCTTGCAGGTGTATTGCCGGTTTTTTTGTTTGCATGTCTATTGACTCCTTACTTGCCCCCCAAACTTGGCCTTTTTCATCGCGTGATTTACCTGAATCTGCCTATTTGGTGGGGGGGTGTGTTCGAGATGCTTTGCTGAATCGGGAAACGGCCTATCTGGATCTGGACTTTGTGTTACCTGAAGGGGCGGTAGAAACAGCCCAAAAAGTCGCTCAGAATTGTGATGCTGGCTTTGTCCTCTTAGATGCCGAGCGAGATATTGCTCGGGTAGTTTTCCCGGAAGCGACGGCAGATTTTGCTTTGCAGGTGGGAGATTCCCTGGCCGAGGACTTGCATCGGCGGGACTATACGATCAATGCGATCGCATATCATCCTTTTTCCGATACGGTGGTTGATCCATTGCAGGGCCAGCAAGATCTAGAGGCAGGTCTCCTGCGCATGATTGCCGCCCAAAATCT
Organism: uncultured Acaryochloris sp.; assembly: GCA_937941595.1. GTDB lineage: Bacteria > Cyanobacteriota > Cyanobacteriia > Thermosynechococcales > Thermosynechococcaceae > Acaryochloris. The sequence continues at coordinate 5,470 of CALDHF010000078.1, forward strand.
GCAAGAAGATCCCCTGCGCCTATTGCGCGCGTATCGACAAGCCGCCCAATTAGGGTTTTCTTTAGACCCCCAGACCCAAGCGACTATTCGGAATTTGACACCCACCCTGGCAGGCGTCGCCGCAGAGCGGATCAAGGTTGAACTCAGCTATATCTTGAGTGACCCTGTGGCGACGCCCTGGATGCGACAACTTTGGCAAGATGGTCTACTGGCTACGTCATTTCCCCATGCGAGTGCCAAGAGTCTGGCTTTGCTCTCGGATATCGATCGAGCGGCCCATTTCCTGGATCAGCATTTTCCGCTCTTGGCGGCAGCCCTTCCCCAAGAGTTGAATGAGCGCGCTAAAGGGAAAGAGGCTGCCCAGCGCACGTTATTATCAACCGCCAAGTGGATAGGGCTGGTGTCTGATCGAACCGCCTTAGCTGAGAAAACCCTGAAGCAGATGAAATTTAGCCGAAGCGAAATTAATGTAATCCTGCGGCTGTTAAAGTGCTGGCCCCGGCTGTTGCAGCTGACTCAAGCCCAGAGCTATGCCCGGCCAGACCAATACTATCTCTATCAAGATGCCGGAGCGGTGTTTCCTGCCGTTGTCTTAGTCACTGTGGCGGCGAGTCTTCAAGGTTTGGAGGGCGATGAATCACTGGATTTTAAGGATTTACTATATCCCTTAACCCCTTGGATTGCCGAATATCTTAATCCCCATAGCCAGTTAGCCCATCCACAGCCGCCAATTTCAGGTAGGAGATTGATGGAGGAGTTGGCACTACCACCAGGACCGGGAGTGGGCTATGTGCTGTCTCAATTGGCTTTGGCGCAAGCGGCAGGCGAAATTACCACTCCAGACGAAGCCTTAAAATTGGCTAGAACCCTGCTCAGTTCGATCCCTTCGCCTGCCGATGGCGAGCAGATGTGATCTGAACAACGGCAAAACCGATGACCACAGCCAGAAGACTTAACCCCATTATCCCTAAGATCGCAAACCCTTGACCATAGCCATAACGACTGACTTGGCCTGCGGGTAAGACCCAGTTGGGACTATAGATTGCCAACCAACCCACCGCTAAAATGGCTATGCCCCACAACAGGCCAAACCCTATAGACCAAGGCCAGACTTGTTGGTGAATTTTACGCAGTGGAGAGGAGCTTAGGTGTTGTCCCCGGGTACGCCCCAGTTGCCAACCCCATCTCAAGCCGCCTAGCCCGATCAATCCTAAAAGCAGTTGGCTCCCATACTTCAGGGGGCGATAGGCCCACCCCTCGGGAGCCTGCATTGTTAATGCGATCGCATCCCCAGGCAAGTCAGTAAACGCCCCTTGGAGCACATCACCCTTGCGGTTTAGGGCAGGGGTGATGGCGACCTGCCAGTTACGAGGGAGATAAATCGTGACATCTAAGCCGCCAAAGGCAGACCAAGCTTTTGCTGGAGCCAGAATATAAGCAAATTGATGATAAATCGTGGGCTTGCCCGACAGATGGGTAGCCGTTTGGGCCGCGTATTCGACTCGGAGGTCATGCTTCCCAGAGGGGATATTGACCGTCAACGCCATGGGCTTAACCTCAGACGAATGACGAAGATAATCTAAGGATTTACCGTTCAATCCGGGGGTATAGGCTGGTGCCTGCCAACTCGATGGCAAAACGGCATTTGGGGAAATTTCGCTGGTAATCGGCTGATTATCTAGCCAGACCTGGAAATTATCTGTTCCCAACGTTCCTAAGGCAAAGCGCAAGTCTAGTTTCTTCTTATTTCCCTCATTGAGGAGGCGGTAGATCGCTTCTACCTGAGCCAGCTTTTTCTGAGCAATGGGTCGCAGATCAAGGGTTAATGTTTCCCGGGTAATCTCGATGGCTTCAATGCCAATGGGTTCTGCGGTTACCTGTCCCCCGTAGGAAGGGGGGCCAAGATTGGCCCATGCTGCTGGTACGAATAGCACTACCAATATTAGTCCAGCTAACCATCGCCATCCTGCTTTTGGCATCAAGCATTACCTATCATAATGTCGTCGACTTTGTTTGGAATAGACTACCTGTAGTCTTGTGTTCATCTTATTTTGAATGATTGCGGAGTTGGTTCTTTTTAAAGTTCTCAGCCTGTTCAAAAATCTCTTGATAAACCTCATCGCAGTCAATGGGGGGATAGCCATCCTCTGCCAGCAACATGATCAGGTCAACCTTAAGTTCAGCTTTGATCTCGGTGCGATCGCCTTAGCGGATGACAGCAAAGCTACAAAGCTTGTTTGATCAGGGATAGAGCTTAGAGACGAAACTTTATTTTCTGTACAATCCGATTTTCTCCCCTTATTCATTACCCATTAGCTCCGCCTCAATCTGCTCAATACTTGGCAAGCTTGACTGAATCTCATCGGGTAACTCATGAGTCAGTTGATATTCCGAAATTCCAATTGGTTTATTCACATCACTCAACGCCCACTCCGCCATCAGGCGATCGCTTTTCTTGCAGAGTAATAGCCCTATCGTCGGCTGATCTCCCTCCCGCATCCAAAGTTTGTTCTCCATTTGATGGACCAATACGTTTCGACTCCAGCCATGCCGAATTGTCTTCTCAATGTAATAGAGTGCTTCTGTCTTTGATTGGCATTTCGAAACAATGGCTAAATTATGCCCCCAGGGAATCTGGATAATCTCAGATAAAGACGGGTTTTCCAATTGGGCAACAGCCTGTTGCCCAATTGCGCTGTCTTCAAAATAAAACTGATACCACTGTCGAATATATTTTAAGTTTCGATAAGATGACCCTTTCATCTCAGGGAACTCAGCCATCAAGTCTTGATTGAGTTGCTGTAGGAAACCGCTGCCCCAGGTGCTATTTTTCTGCTTCTCAACAATATCCGCCCCCAGTTCCCAATAAAATTCTAGCAGCGCAGAATTAACCGACACCGCAGCCTTAAGTTGAACCGCCCGAAGCCGCGTTTCTAGATCAATTATCCAGACCTTATAGTCTGCAGACTTTATTCGTGAAGGCTTATTCCCCATATTCCAATATTTCTAAATTTCGCCGAATCTCCTTGTTAGTAGATGGAATTGCCTAAGAACATCCACCAATCGCTCCCAAGTTTGATTCTATCTTTGATGATTTCTTGCAAGAAGAAGGGCTTTATCAAGACTGTAGTGCAGTTGCTGTTAAAAGGGTATTAGCACGTCAGCTTGCGGCAGAAATGAAGCAGAGGAAGATCACAAAGACTGAAATGGCAAACCGAATGCAGGCAAACCGAATGCAGACAAATCGAGCCCAACTCAATTGTCTTCTAGATCCAGAGAAGACAGGTGTTTCGATTGATACTATTCATCGGGTAGCTGCTGCCGTGGGCCGTCAATTACGAATTGAGTTGATTTGAAGATTGCAGTGAGATGATTTGGGCAAAAGTAATCCCTACTTCCCCAGTATCTGCTGAAAATCCGATACAGTTTGAGGGCAGCCACTGACAAACAGTATGAATATTGAACAGCTTAACTCTGACCATGGCATTGCTAACCAACTCCAATTCAGCAATGGGAAGGGGGATCTCCCAGTTATTAAAATTGCTAATCCCCATGCCCAAGCGTTGATTTCGGTTTATGCCGGACAGGTGCTGTCATATCACCCCACATCTGCCACCGCAGACCTGATGTTTCTGAGTGAGAAAGCCTATTACCAGACGGGGAAAGCGATTAAAGGCGGCACTCCCATCTGCTGGCCTTGGTTTGGCCCCGACCCAGAAGGTTTGGGTCGCGCCAGTCATGGATTTGTGCGCAATCGACTGTGGACTGTGCAGTCAACAGCCACCACCCCAGACCAAGAAACAAAGGTCAAGCTTGGCCTAGTCGATACACCAGAGACCCGCGAGATTTGGCCCCATGCTTTTGAATTATCCATTGAAATAACGGTTGGTAAAACCCTCACCATCGACCTCACAACCCGCAATACGGGCGACCAACCCTTTACGATTACCCAAGCCCTGCATACCTACTTCAACGTTGGAGACATTGCCCCTGTCCAGGTTGGTGGTCTAGAGAATACGAACTATATCGATAAGGTAGATGGTGGTGCCCAAAAACACCAGTCGGGACTAATTACCATCACTGAGGAAGTGGATCGGGTTTATACAGATGTCTCTCCCGAATTAGTCATCGAAGATCCGACCCTTAAGCGTAAAATTCACATCAAATCCACTGGCAGTAAAACGGCAATTGTCTGGAATCCTTGGGTAGAGAATGCCGCTAAAATGGCAGATTTAGAAGATGACGATTATAAACAGATGATCTGTGTGGAAACGGCCAATGCAGCTAATGATGTCATCGACATTGCACCTGGAACAGCCGCCAGCATTGTTGCTAACTACGGTATCGAACAACTATAAACGTCCTTTTTATCTTTTAGCAGGATTGGGAAAAGGTGGGTATCCTAACCACAATGTAGGACTTGAAGGTGTTTGATCGACCCTGATGAGTAGTGCCCCATTTCCCCAATCTTTGCTGTCTGTTATGCCCTTACTGAGCCTTATCCCACTATTGGGGGCGTGCAGTGAAATTACCAAGATTCAAACTCAAAATAAGTATTTGCATGCCACCCTGAAACCGGGGACTGGTTTCGGCGATATTAACCTTGGCTCCACCTCTCTTAGAGAAATTACAGCTCAGTTGGGGCGTAACTATAAACGCAATGTCAAGGGAACTTCTATCTCTGAATGTTTTGAGGGGTTTTGTAAATCAACCCGCGCTGAAACCATAACCCTAAACTACAAACAGCAAGGATTCCTATTTGTTTTTAAGCAGCGGTATGATCAATTTCGACCAGAACCCGCGTTACCGTTGCAGGAAATCCATGTAAAATGCATCAAGCAAGACTGTCCCTATCAAGGTAAAACTGAACAGGGCATCCGGTTGGGAGATACCCGCAAGCAATTACAAGAAATCTACGGTAATCCGAAGCGATCGCCTACGAATACTTGGGAATGGTCTTATCCTCGCAAAGGGATTGCTTTTAACATTGACCATAAGTATTCAGAGCCGATACGAGATCGCGATCGCATCAACACCATCATCATCTCCAGCAAACGTTGAGTCTTTTCCAGCATTAGCTCAAAGCCTCAAGCTCAAGCAAAATCTGGGGCAATCTCATCCCAACCCAGACCTTCACGGACAACAACGGGGTCGTCCTGACATAAATCCAGAATAGTAGACACCTCATAGTTAAGGTCTTGGCCATTCTCAATAATCAGATCCACTTGTTTATCAAAATGATCAAATAGCTCAGCCGGGGATAAAGCCTCGCGGTCATGGGACCATCCATGCACACTGACCTGGTCAGAAAAATGAGCAGAAGTGGAAATAATCGGACTATCTAACGTGGCCAACAAAGACTGACAAACAGGATGATCGGGCACCCGAATTCCTGTGGTTTTCCGCTTAGGATTTTGGACCAATTTAGGGACCAACTTAGTTGCAG
>CALDHF010000079.1 GCA_937941595.1 uncultured Acaryochloris sp.
AGAGGATACATAATAATGACAGGGACGGCAGCAACGCATAACCCAAAGCTAAGAGGGTTGAGAAACCGTGACAACCCAAAAGCACATATAAAAGCCACCAGAGCCACACCTAAGCCTACGCGCAGGGTAAGGCTACGATCAGCTAAAGGTCGAGTTCGAGTCCGTTGAACTTGGGGATCAATATTGCGGTCCCATAAATCGTTAACAACACAACCTGCCGCACTGGTTGCTAAACTCCCAGCAATAATAATAGTCACTAGCCCGATCGAGGGGCGGCCTTGAGTCGCTAAAACAACGGCCCACAAAGCCGGGATCATTAAAATTAATCGGCCTTCTGGTTTATCCCACCGCAAAAGCTTGACAATGGCAAACCAGGTAGGCTGCTTAGGCTGTACTCGGGTCATACTATCTGAGAGTAAATTCCATTACTAATCATGCCAAAGAACTAAAGCCTTGGGATCACGTTGCAGGAAATTAGCATCAGTTCTTTCAAGACCAAGGTTTACTGTCAAGTCTGCTATCCAGAATTGGCCCGAAGTTTGTGTTGAGCCTTAGATCCAAAAACCCCCAGTCCATTGCCAAAAAGACATTGAGAAAGGGGGTAAACCTATTTGGCTGTATCTCACCAGAATTTATAGTCTAATGTTTCGGTTCCAAAACATTACGAACAATCTTATGAAGCCCGGTTCCATAGTCGAGAAATAAGGAAGCCACTCACTGTCAGCTTTAAGACTTCTAGACTCCAGTAAGCATAGTGCAATTGGTCCATAGCTTCTGGGACTTCTGCGGTTTCAAAAAGAGAGAGTTGAATCCCTAATGCACTCATTTGAGGAGTGAGCCCATAGGTATAAACGAGGGGAATAATCATTAATAGGCTAGCCATCACAATAACTAGCTTGCTCAAACGCTGAGGAGCAATAGCCTTCCATAGCAATGACCCAGACAGAATCAGTGCACCTGCGACTAACTCCACTCGGTTAAACACTGAAAATATCATGTCGCCTGCCGTTGCAAATCCAGGATCAGACATCATCCCAGAGATGTACAACCCCGGCATAATAATGAAATCCATGAGCACACTGGCGCTAGCCCAAGCAATAAGGGTGACAACAGTCGCTGTTCGGACAATAGACAGATCGAGAGGACTGCTGATTGCTAAAGGGTTAGATTGATTGTCTGCTGCTAGTGTCATAATCTTGCTTTATCCCAGTTCTATCTGTGGAACGTATCGCCACGTTATTAGCCTAACGAGAACTCTTAGGATTCACAGGTTACCGCAACAAATTGCAGGTTCTTGCAACAAAACGACAAAATACCTCGGTCATATAGACTGAGATTCTAAAATAATTCGCGTAGATCCAAGGGCTTGCAACACAGTATTGGTTCGCCAATCTTCTATCAGCAGGCGCTGTAAGAGTTGAGCGGCCTGCTTGCTATCAGGAGTATCAAGCTGTCCCAGATAGTGGCGAGCACTGTGGCATGAATCATCTTGGCCTAACTCAAAAATGGCATCTGCTCGTTCCATTAAAAACTTCACTTGATTTTGCAGATTGGTGGATAGATCTACATGCCTTAGGTTGCTAAAGGCTTCTGCAACCAAATCTTGACGATGGTGCATCAGAATAGTCTGTGGTCTGACGATAGCAGGAAGATCATCCGCCATCACCGCTGGTCCATAAAAAATGCAGTGCAAGGCTGCGATCCATTTGGTGTAAGGGGCAAAAAAACGTTGCAAGATATGTAGAGCTAGAGCTGCAATAATGCTGCCTTGACTATGGGCCAGAATAAAGACTTCAGCACCGGCACGAATACCCTGGACGACCTCATAAGCCAAACGCAGCGTCGGCCGAGGTGCTCCTGCAGGATAACTCCCATACAAATAGGCCTCAAACTCATCCCAAGCCATGTTTTGTAGGAAGGGAAGTCGCCGCACAATATCCAGGTCAAAAGGCAATTTCTGGGCAGATTTTCCCAGGGTAATTGCCAATTCTTCTCGCTGCTGTTGGAGTTCAGCCAGGATGTCAGTATTTGGAGGGAGGGAGCAGTGGTCACCGTCCGGACTGCGACCATCGCACAACAGTTTCAGCATGTCGGCATATTTTTGCAGACGTTGGTCGGCCTCCCTAGACAAACGCTCAGGCCAAAAGCTGGCTAGTTCAGCTTTTCCCATCATTGATTCTAGAAGGTCTCCACGATAGCCTGATGTGCTGTTATGAATACCCGAAATATCCAGCGGGCGATCCAGCGTCATCCAAACTAAGGTTTCCAAATCTTGCAATTGCCTTTCGACAGAGCTGGTGACGCCATTCACATGAAGTAAACGTTTGGCTCGGCCAATAGGTTGAGCTGGCGGGTAAACCAACAAATGGCCATCTTGTTGCTGTTCGTTCAGCATATGTATATCGATTTTTTGAAGCTGATAAAAGTAGCGACCGTGATAAAGATCACGAGGCATGAGTGATCTTTATCGTGTCCGTAATAATGGTCAATTGACATACTACAAGGGACTCGGTGCTATCTGAGTCGTCAATGGGGAACACACAGTACGCCGGCAGGCTTGGTTCAGTTTGTCGGTTTTTTTATGGCTAATTTTCAAGATTGGAAATTGTGAGATCTTTAAGATCTCGCCTACCGCATCAGGCCCATCGTATGTTTCCAAGACAACTCCTTTCGCAAAATATCTAGGGCTCTGCGATCTCCACCTTCAAACAAAGGACTAATGTGACCTAAAACTTGCTCCACAAGCTGAGAAGCAAAAGTCCCCCCCGAACGTAATAAATGGCTGTAATAGCCAAACTGAGGTTGATGCTGGCGATCTAAATGAAAAGCATGGATATCGTCCATTGTCATTGTCCAGACTGGGGTATTAACTGGTACCACTAGGCTAGGAATTCCTTGGTCTCCGTATATTTCTGCCTGCTCATGTACCAAGGCTCCAATTAAAACACACCAAAGTAATGTCCGGGTTTCCCTAATTAAGTCTGGGGTAAAGAATGGATCGGGTTGGCTGACAAGGCGCGGTCCAGAGCTAAGATAAGCGGGATTAAACAGTTGAGAATTATAAATGAGACCGACAGCCCAATGACGCTCTTCTGTTTCTAATTTCACAAAGCACCCAAATCCATATTCGTCAGGATGAGG
>CALDHF010000080.1 GCA_937941595.1 uncultured Acaryochloris sp.
CTTCATACTGCTTACCCTGCCAGAGATAGCCCCATTTTGCTTTTTTCTGGGATTGCAAGGCTTGGGAGATTTTAATCAGGTCAGCGGTGGTTTCCGGTGGCTCAAATCCAGCGGCGTCCAGCAGATCCTGGCGATAATAAAGCATGCCACCATCAGACCGAAATGGCATCCGATAGAGGCCCCCTTCGTAGCGACCGCCATCCACATCCCCTTGCATGAAGTCTTCTAATTCTGTTTCCGAAATCCGATCCGTCATATCTAGCAGCCATCCTGCTGCTGCAAATTTAGGAGCCCAGACGATATCCATATAGATCAAGTCGTAGGGGGAATCTCCTAATAGGAAAGAGGTGGTGTAGAGGTCTTCTCGCAGATTAGTGGCATTAGGGCCTTCAATCAGGTCAACTTTGATATCGGGGTTAGCCGCTTCAAAATCATTGACGATCAGTTCCCAGTTGGGGATTTCCTGGCCTTGAAGCATCATGGATAAGCGCACGGGTTGCTGCGCCCACACCCAGTAGCTGCCAAGGACGCTGAAGCACACTAGCACACTCAGCAGGATAAACCGCAGTCTTTTGGACAGGCGCTTCAAGGGATTGGGGAGGTACCAGGGTTGCGATCGCATAGTCCACCTTTTATTGATCAACCCCCATCAGGGGGCCTCATCACTCTAGATCTCCCGCGCTGAAAAATCAAAAACCGAGGGTGTGCAAGCTATTTACTAGCTATTAAAGTAAAGAAGGGTAAATTAATCCTGTATACCTTTAATATCAAAAGGTTCCTTCAACCTCTGTCACTCTGGGAAACATCTGAAGTTTGAGTACCCCACTCTTGGCCGTCGTAGGAAGCCAATGTAGCCTAGTAGCCTACAACGATATGCCTCACGACACACTCCCCCTCCATGATCACGCACCCCAAAAAATCATGACCCTCCCCACAGTCCCAGAGAAACTCCCTGCCCAGGCGGAGCCTCTACCCAAGATCAAGTTTTTACAGCAGCCAACTCACCCTGCCTGGATCGAGCAAGCTCTCCAAAATTTAGACACGATTTTGCTAGATCATTCCCACTGTGAATGCAAAGCAGCCGGAGTCGCGGTGAATATGATGTTTCGGTATCCGTCCCATACCCAGTTGGTGCGCACCCTCACCGCAATTGCCCGAGAGGAGCTGGAACATTTTGAACTCGTGAATCAATGGTTAGAGCGGCGAACCATTGAAATGGCTCCTTTGCCGGCCCCCCCCTATGGTTCTAAACTCAATGCTCTAATCCGTCGAGATGAACCCCAACGTTTGTTGGATATGCTACTGGTGTCGGGCTTGATTGAAGCTCGGAGTCATGAGCGGTTGGGGCTGTTGGCCCAGCATATCCCTGATCCTGAACTGGCAAAGTTCTATCGCAGCCTCATGGCCTCAGAAGCTCGCCATTATGGTGCTTATTGGGTCTTGGCAACCACGTATTTTGAGGTAGATGAGGTGACGGAACGGCTGCAATCCCTAGCCGCGATTGAGAGTGAACTGCTGGCTGAACTGCACCCTCAGCCCCGAATTCATAGCTAATGCAAAAAAAATTTCGCGATTTTATCATTCGCTCTTGGCAACCCCAAGATCGTCAGGAGGCTGGGCAGGTCATTCATACTGTCCTTACAGAATATGGTCTTGGCTGGGAACCCAAGGGTGCAGACCGCGATGTTTTAGAAGTGGAAGTAGCCTATTTACAGGTCGGCGGGGAGTTTTGGGTGATAGAGTCTCAAGGAACGTTAGTGGGCACAGCCGCCTATTACCCAGTGGAGCGAGGTGAGGGGGCGGTGGAAATTCGCAAGATGTATTTGTTGCCCCGGGTCCGAGGGCAAGGATTAGGACGCTGGCTATTGCAGCAGTTAGAGCAAAACATTGCTGAAAATGGTTTTCGAGAAGTATGGATTGAAACGGCTTCGATCCTCAAGGAAGCCGTTTGCTTGTATGAAAATAGTGGTTATGTACCCGCAACAGGCCTCGAAACGACGCGGTGCGATCTAATCTACTCCAAGATTTTGAAGTGACCTTACAAGCCTGCATGACCAATCGCTAGACCAGCAACTAACGTACCTAAAACCAGAAAAGGTTGGGCACTGGCTTGGTATTTAACATCGTTTTTGACTGGATCGCGGAGAAAGTACATATCCTGGAAGGTAATTTGGGGAATCACGAGCAGGAATATGATCACGGCATATAAATTCTCATGAATGCTGATCAAGAACAGCCCCATGCCAATTTGAAAGACGTCAATCATCAGCACACAAATCCAGGCCGCTTTTTGAATACCAAATACCACAGGCAGAGACTTCAGACCTAATGCGCGATCGCCTTCCACAGCTTTGAAGTCGTTAATAATGGCAATGCCTAATCCAGACAGACTATAGGCTAAGGTCAACACCATTACCTTGGGGGTAAGGGTGCCAAACAGGGCCTGTCCTGCCCACCAAGGCAGGGCGATATAGCTGGCTCCTAAGGCAAAATTACCCAGCCAACCATTTTGCTTAAGCTTGATGGGCGGAGCTGAGTAAATATAAGAGATAAACGATCCGACAATCGCCAATACGGTTAAGGTTGGGAATTCATGGCCTGCCCATTGGTCCAAACCATAGGCCACCCCAATGCCACCGACCAACAACACAATAATTTGGATGACCACTTGAGGAACCGAGATCGCACCGGACGGGATGGGGCGATAGGGTTCGTTGATGGCATCAATGTCACGATCGTAATAGTCGTTAATGGTCTGGGTATAACCTGTCAATAAGGGGCCAGACATGACCATACAGATTGCTGCTATCAAGACATGTTCAAAGGTCCAAGTAAAGTGACCAGATGCCGCTGCCCCACAAATAACCCCCCAAATCAAGGGCACCCAAGTAATGGGTTTCATCAATTGCACGCGGATTTTCCAAATATTGGTATCGCCCGTATCGGCCCCTTTCATCCCTAATAGCTGACGGGCACCACTCCCCTGTTCACTCGTTTCAGCAGGGGCTGCGGGGTCAGGCGTTGAAGAATTTACTGCCTCGTCGCTTTCAGCTGGGGCAGGTACCTGGGATGGATCAGGATTAGCCATAGGATTTGGGAAATGATGGAGTACAAATGAGGTGAAGAAACACTCATCATGGTACCGCTAGATAGAGGATGTTTGCCCAAACGAGTGCTTTAGAACTGCTGGCGTATTCGCCGAATATTAATGGCCCGACTAGACAGTTGGGCAGAACGATCGGATAACGCTACATAAATCCCACCAGCAAACCATCCTGCTAGGCCAGTGCGAAAATAGGCGAGGTAGTCTTCCTCATTTTCGGCCCTCTCATCAGAGGTGTCGTCTTCCTCTTCAGTTTCCAGCTCGAACCCCATCTCTAAGAGGTTTTGATTCAACCGTTTCAGAAATTTTTCTTGATTCTCAAAAGCGATATCCATCGTCACAGTGCGGTTGACTAAGGTACCGACTAGGCCCGCAACTAGTCCTGCAACCACACTATATAGATGCAGCTGCGGGGAAGCAAAGGTGAAATCAACGGAACGAGACCCGACAAACACCACGATGACCACCGTCATGCTGAAGTAATACAAAAAAGTGAGTCCGATTCCGGGTCCCGTTAACTGGATATTTTCTGATTGCGACATGGCGAAGGGTTAATGACGGTGAATCAACTTAGCAACACCCACAGCCGGAGTGACCACAGCTTTGACCTTGAGGGTGGCCTTGGGCACATGCATCACTGCAATAAGGCTGGTCTTGCATCATAATCGCATCTTTCAGTTCGACGATGCACAAGCATGAAGAACAGGCGCATTTCATTTGAGAGACAGTTGCCATTGCTTACTCCTAATCCGTAATGAGATGGAATTAATATAATAATATCTGAACAGTTATTCATGTGTCAATGAGATGATGTTAATGGCAATGGCTTTACAATGGGGCCATGGACCCATCAATGAATCAAGCAGTAGCAACCGATCCGATTTCTACCTGCACTATTCCCACTCAACAAGCTGAACAATTACAGGGACAGCTTCTTGATATTCAGAAGGCTCAACGCATGGCTGAGTTTTTCAGCTCGTTGGGAGATGCGAATCGACTGCGAATTCTGTCGCTGCTCGCTGAGGAAGAGCTTTGTGTTGGGGACTTAGCAGCGATTGTAGAGATGAGCGAATCTGCTGTGTCCCATCAACTGCGAACCTTGAAATCAATGCGATTGGTGAGTTATCGCAAGCAAGGTCGTCATGTGTTTTATCGCTTGCAAGATCACCATGTACTGCATCTCTATCAAGCGGTTGCAGAGCATTTGGATGAAGTGTAAGTCCAACAAGATGTTACGCAGTGTTGTCCTCACCATCAACCGCAATGTCAAAATGAAAAACGTCCTCGCGCCTTCCCAGTTTAGAATACAAGGCGATTGCAGGTTCATCTTCGATACTGGTATCGGCCTGTACAAAGATCACATAAGCACCTCGCTCAGCAGCGATTGCTTTCAGTTTTTCAATTAAGGCTGTGGCAATGCCTTGACGCCGATTTTTCAATACTACGGCAAGATCATAGAGGTAGATCTCGCTACGCTCCTGCTCAAACTTTCTCAACTCGTAGGCAGCAATACCGCCGATCACTTCATCGTTCTTCATCGCAGCTAGAGCAATGAACATGTCACTGGCAAGCAATCGCCGCAAATAGTCTTCACTTGGACGTTTCCCAGTATAAGTTTCCATATCGTTAAACGCTTCGCCAAAGGTCGCAAGTAGTGCTGCCAAAAGCGACACATCATTTGCGTTGAGATGGTGAATATCCATTGACATGGACTATGGCTAAGCTGCATCTTGATTGATTATACGGGTGACAGTAGATGCTTCTGAATAGAACATATGCAGTCGTTTACCGTGCCCAGAAGAGAAGTTTTGGTATTGGTGAGACAGTAAAACCATGCTATTTCCATAAAAGATTCGATTTGCACTGAATATTTAGCAAAAGAGATAAATTTTCAGCCCTTTAGGCAATATAAAAACCTTATTCTGCAATATTTTTACTGAATTCGACAGAGATAGTAGAGCCACAGTTCTAAAGCTGACTCTAATTCGCTGTCACTGATTTCTAAGCCGCTTTGCCAAGAATAGGCTGTGATATCTGTGAACCTTGATGAAAGTTGATCAATCTGGTCTTGGGGGCGAATGTGGTAGGTACGCAACCGAAAATTATGGGGTTCGTCCCGAATCATGGCATAGGCAGCGGTTTTGAGTTGCTGTGGCGTCAGGGAGCGATTAACCACTCGGAGTACAGCCCATACCATTAGATTAATGTAGGTGCTAACTGGGTTGAAACTAAGATGCGATCGCAACTTAAATTCCTGCTCAATACCTTGGAGATTGTGGGTGGAGAAACAGAAATAGCCCCCAGGCTTACCGACGCGCTGAATTTCTTGCAATACTTGGATGCGATCGCAATGCTCAATATAGTCAATGCCATTAAAGCTAAACAAAATAAAGTCGAA